>CALFSW010000471.1 GCA_937916505.1 uncultured Verrucomicrobiales bacterium
TTGTCAGTTTGGAGGATTCCACCCCCACCTGACAACCCATGTCATCTAGCAGTTAGGCTGCTCTTCCTCCACCTCCTCCGGTGCTACTTTGTGCAAAAACTCTTGGCCGGCAGATCAAGAGGTAAACGCCAGCCAAGGAAAAGATTGTGCTAATCAATGTGAGATAAGGAGTGCCATCGAGACCGCTCATTTTGAAAATAAGACGGAGCGTGTTCTTCATTCCCGACATCGATTACTTGTTGAGAAAGAGGTCGCTTTTGACGACAAGGTGAACGAGGTCGCGGAGGCGGTTTTGATTTTTTCCGAGGTCCCGGATGATGCGGTTGATTTCTCCCCGGTCCGTGGCTTCGAGTCTTCGACCGGTGGCATGAGTGAGCATTTTCTCGGTGAGGCACTGCACGATCCGGTGCTCGCGTTCTTTGAGCATCTTCTTGAAATCGACAATGTCGGCAATCTCCCGTCCGGTTGTTGTGATCGACGTGGTGTCGATGGGTTCATTGACACCCCGGTAGCGATCACGCCAGCGGCCGACGACATCGAAGTTCTCAAAGGCGAATCCCATGGGGTCGATTTTGGCGTGGCAGGAAGCGCAGGATTCGTTCCTGCGATGGAGGTCCAGTCGCTCGCGAATCGTGACAGCGTCACGGGTGTCGGTGGGGAGGGGTTCGATGTCGGGCGGAGGGGGTTGGGGGGGCGTGCCGAGGACATTTTCGAGAACCCAGGTGCCCCGAATGACCGGTGAGGTGTCGACTCCATTGGCGGTGGCGGTCATAATGCCGGGTTGGGTGAAGATACCACCACGGCGGGGATCGTTGAGTTTGACTTTACGGAGGCGGGCGCCCCGGATGTCTTCGCGACGATAGATCCACTTTCCGAGGACCTGGTTCATGTAGGTGTAGTCGGAGTCGATGAACTGAGCGATGCGCCCGTTGGTGGTGAGGATGTCCTCGAAGTAGGTGGTAACCTGTTTGAGCAACATGGGCTCAACCTTGAGGTTCTTGTAAAACTGATAGTCACCACCGGAGGGCGGCATTTTTCCGAGCTTGTCAAGTCGCAGCCAGGCCGAGGTGAAGTGGCGGATGAAGGCGGCTGCTTTGGGATCCTTGAGCATGCGTTCGATCTGTCGGTCGAGCTCGGCGGGTTCATGAAGTTTGCCTGCCCGGGCGAGTTCGAAAAGCTTCGCGTCAGGCATTGATGACCAGAGGAAGTAGCTCAGCCGCGAGGCAATGGCGAAGTCATCGAGCGGTCCCGGTTTCTCTTTTAAGTAAAGGAATTGCGGTGAGCAAAGAATGGACGCGTAGCCATCCTGCATTGCACGAATGAGGGGAGGAAGGGAGTCTTTTTTTTGTTTCTGATTGTTCTTCTGTCGAAGGCTGTCGACTGAAAGCCTGGCGTGGTTGGAGCCCGGTTCGGTCCATCCGGCCCGGAATCCGTTGGGTTGCCCAAAGGCAAGATATTCAACGCGGATGTCGTGCGGACCTTTTTTTAACGTGACTTTTCCCTTTCGAAGTTCCTGTCCGTGAAGTCCGTCGTGTTCGACCACTTTGTTGCCGTTGATGAGAATGCGGGCACCATCATCGGAAGCCATTTCAAGAGTGTATTCACCGGCGGTGGGAGCATTGATCTTTCCCTCGAAGACGATGCCGTAATATTCCTTCCGCTGGGCGACCTTGAGATCGAGATAGCCTCTTGGCAGTTTTCCTTGGGCGATGGGATTGAGTTGATCGAATTCCGGAAGCTTGCCCCATTTGCCGTCATAGACCCGATAGGTGAGGTCCTGAATGCCGCCTTCCATTTCCACCACGGGATCGACTTGCTGACGCAGCACCAGTTGGACGAAGGGTTCGATTTCAGCATTGCTGATCGGACGTCGGAAAGCCCGCGTGGCAAAGGATTTCATGAGCCGGCGGATCTCGGCCTCGGTGCCCGTTCCCTTTCCATAAAGATTGGTGTGGCTTTGCGGTGGCCAGGTGTTGATGAGGGGTTCGAGAGTCAGGCTGTGAACGCGCAGGTGCGGGCCGGGATACCGGCTGTTGACCAAAAGTTTTTTCGCCATGTCGAGTGGCCACGATTCGTGGGCTTCTTTATCGATCTTATTGTCGGGTCGTTCGGTGAGGAGTTCGGGGTGGAATTTTTTCAAGATGCCCTCTACCCGGAAGGGGCGGGAGTTCGGCCCGTTTTCCCAACCGATCCATGGGGTCCAGGTTTCATCGATCCAGACTTCATGTGAAAAGGTGTGTGCTTTGCCATCGGGTGGCACGGACCAAAGGGCCAGAGGGGTCGAGGTGATTCCGGCGAGGCCACCGTTTTTGGTGTCGGCGATATTGAGGCAGAGCTGGAAAGGATCCTTGTCTTCCAGTTTAGTCATCTCTTCCCACGGATGTTGATCCTTGTTGTGTGCCGAGGCTTCCACGGTGATTCGATAGCGTGCACCAACCCCGACTCCGCCGCGAAGATCCGTGGGGGAAAGGCGGCCCTGGACTTCGTATCCAGTCATAATGAGGTCGAAATCGGGATTCAGTTCACGCGAGGCGGTCTCGATGAGATGGCCTCCGCGCCCCTTGATGAGGTGACCGGCAAAGCGTCGTGTTTCGACATCGGGCCGGGGTTCGAGATGGGTTGCTTCGGCGAGCGTTTCCTCCACCGCATTGAGAGTGAGCTTGAGGAGGAAGTCGGACATCACCAGGTTGTCTCCGATATTGAAGAAGCCGTCTTCGGCTTCGTCTTCGGGGAAGAAACGAAGGGGATCCCTGCCGGTGCGTTCGACGCTTCCGTTTCCGTTGTTGTCGACCAGTCGCGAGCCGGCGGCGTCAGGACGGTAATGGGCTCCGTTGAGGTAGAGAAGGTCGCGCAGGGTGTTCCGAAGTTCGTGTCGATTGAGTCGACGTAGAATGGTTTGTCCTCCGGTGCTTCGAGCTTGTTCGTAGGCTTTGGTGAGTTCCCCGGAGAGGAGATTGACGATGGGGATGACTTCCTTTTGCTTCGGTTGGGGGGCCTTGCGGGGAGGCATTTCGCCGAGGTTGAGTTGATCAAGAATGCCCTGCCAGATTTCGAGATTTTCAATCTCGGTGAGATCGTTCCTGAGGGTATCGAAACGCAGGTCGCCTTTTTGTTTTTCGGAGCCATGGCAGTCGTAGCAATGATGCTCAAGAAAGGGTTGGGCCCTTTCAAGTGGATTGCCAAAGAGCAAGCCCGGAGCGCAGAGCAAGAGCAGGAGACGGGTTCTCACTGGAGGGAGTTAGGCTTTGGATTCGAGACCACTTAGGCTGCCCGTGCTCGAACCAAAGCGATCAATCTCAAGCCCTGAATTTTGGAGGATGGAGAGAAGGAGGTTGGCGGCTGGAACGCGGTTGGTATCGTGAGCAGGGTAGACTTTATGCTCTCCGTGTTTGAATCCGCCCCCGGCGAGGACGAGGGGGAGGTTCTTCGTCTGGTGGGTGCCGGCGGCCATCCCGCAACCGTAAAGAACCGAGGTGTGATCGAAGAGAGTGCCCCCATTGATGGGGTCTTCCTGCGCCTTGAGGAGATCGATGAGATAGGACATCATTTCGATCTGATAGCCTTCGATTTTTTTCAAGGCGGCCACGGGATCTGGTCGTTCGCCGTGGTGGGAAAATCCATGGTAGCCTCCGTTGAGTCCGAAGTCTCCGTTGGCGAATCCGGAGGACAGGGTGATGGCGCGGGTCGAGTCGGTTTGCAAGGCAAGGGCGATGATCTCGATGGTGGCCTTGAGCTGCTCTGCGGTGCCATTGCCGGGATTGGGTTCCGGGATGTCGGTCTTGGGCTTGGGCCGGTTGATCCAGGGCTCCTGTTGGATAATTTTCTTCTCCAGCGTACGGACCGAATCGAAGTATTCCTCAAGCTTCTCCTGATCTTGTCTACCGAGTTCCTTGTTGAGTGACTTGGCCTGATCGCGCACCACATCGAGGATGCTGCTGTGGCGTTTTAAGTTTTCCGCCGAGGTCGCTTTTGTTTCCGCCGAGTCTTCGAAAAACATGGCGCGATAGGCGGCGCGGAGATCGATGGAAGGAACCTGAACGCCGGTGCGGGTGAAGCTGAGAAGGTTTTTTTCGCTGCATCCGAGGGTCAGCGAGGAAAAACGGGTGGCGGCGCCGTGGTGCTCGGCGAGCTTTTGATCGAGGCTCATGTTCCCCTCGGCGTAGTTGTGCGCGAGGATGGGTCGCACGCCACTGAGGAGAACGGGCACGCCCTGATGTCCGCCGGTGAAGCCGTGATCGAGGTTTTGAAAAACGGTGAAATCCTCGCGGTGTTTCTTCAGGGCCTTGAGGGTTTCCGGCATTTCGTAGTTTCTTCCGGCCTGAGAGGGATCGGGAAAGAAGGCCTTCTGATAGACGCCGTAATTGTTGGAGAGACAGACGAATCGTTTAACGGGTTTCTTGCCACGAGTGGCCGCGCGTCCGACCGGAACCATCGCTTCAAGCATGGGCAGGGCCACGGCCACTCCGGTTCCGCGAAGGAGGGTGCGCCGG
Organism: uncultured Verrucomicrobiales bacterium; assembly: GCA_937916505.1. Classification (GTDB taxonomy): domain Bacteria; phylum Verrucomicrobiota; class Verrucomicrobiia; order Verrucomicrobiales; family Akkermansiaceae; genus SW10. The sequence goes on from CALFSW010000471.1 coordinate 4,491, forward strand.
TTCAAAGTCGTCTTCACTTGGGGCAATATGACGGGGATTTTGCTCACTTTCAATCTAAAACTTGAGGATTTCCGGGCACTGTGGCTTTTCGTGTCGGTTTGGGTGCAGTAGGATGGGTCCAGTCAAGCAAGACAATCCATGTCCAATTCCGAACAAACCGACCGACGCCAATTTATCCAGAAATCGATTTTGGGGGGGATGGCGATCTCCTCGACAAGTGAGGTATTTGCACAAAGCGAGGAGGGGGCGAAGGAATCCGACCTAACCCAGGAGGTGGATGTCCTCGTGGTGGGAGGAGGAACTGCGGGTAATATCGCGGCGATTCAAGCAGGGCGGGCGGGAGCCAAGACTCTGATTATCGAGAGGGGAGCTCAGTTGGGTGGCACGACTACGACGGGTGGGGTGGCTTTTCCCGGGCTTTTTGACGCCTGGGGGAAGCAGATTATTGCCGGGATAGGGTGGGAGTTGGTGAAGGAGTGCGTGGAATTGGATGGCGGAAAATTTCCAAACTTCGCCAAGGTGCCCAAGCGGCATTGGCAGAACCAGGTTTTCGTGAATCAGTTTTTGTATGCCATTCTTGCGGAAGAGAAATGTGAGCAGGCCGGAGTAAAAATTGCTTATCATGAATTTCCGCAAGCGGTTCAAAAGGCCGGGATAGGTTGGGAGGTGGTTTGCGTGGGGTTTGGGACCCGGCGACGGGTTCGGTGCAAGCAGATCATCGACTGCACCGGTGGGGCGGAAGTGGTCGGCATGATGGGATTGCCTCGCCTCCGGGAAGAGGAAACGCAACCCGGTTCGATGCTCTTCAATTTGGGAGAGGCGAACAATCCCGGACACCATCAACTCCACCGGCTTTATGTTCACGGAGCTGACTCGTCGAATTCAAGAACGGTGACGCTGGCCAATCTTACCGGACGTAGATCGGTTCTGGAAAAGGTGCGAAAGGAAAAGAAGCGCCTGATGCACCTGCAACCTGAAACGGGATTTAGAGAGAGCTTCCGCATTGTCGGGGAAACCATGATCACGGTGAACGACTACACCAATGGCCGGCTATTTAGGGATGCTGTTTCCAATGCCTTCTACCCGGTCGACCTTCATACCAAAAGCGGGGTGAAGCCGAAGCCGCTCAAACCTGGCACCGTTCCCACTATTCCGCTGGGAGCTCTCGTGCCCAAGGGAAGTCAAAATCTTATGGTGGCGGGGCGTTGTGTTTCGAGCGACCGCCTGGCAAACTCCGGACTTCGTGTGCAGGCCTCTTGCATGGGGATGGGGCAGGCCGCAGGGCTTACGGCTTCGTTGGCAGCAGCTCAAAGTACGACGCCTCTCGAAGTTCCGCTTGGAGAGATTCATCGAGAGCTTGCAAAGCACGGAGCGATTCTGCCCGGAAAGTCATGAAGTATGGCGAACCCGGCAAGGCGCGACGAAGAATCACTTCGTTGCTGAGCATGCTCACTTTTGTCGTGATGGCAGTGACGGGAGCGCTGGCGTTTTTCCTTCCCTTTTCGATTGAGATCGCAGGTCTTCACTCCCTGATGGGGTTTGTTTTTGTGGCCTTTATTGCGGTGCACGTCCTGAACAACAGTCGACAATTAAAAGGGTATCTCCGGAGTCGGGTTGTTGGCTTGGCGCTAGCGGTGACGGTTGGGTTGGGTGCGGTTTTCTTTTTTCAACCGGCTCCCGTGAAAGTTGTTTTGGGATTGAGTCAAAACCTTGGTCCGGCCCTCGATCGTTTCGAAGTCCAGGAAGACGGCATGGTTTACCACTATGCCCCGTCGGATGATTACCGGATGGAATTGACCGTCAAGACCGGTCCGAACTCTGATCCGGAAGATCCGCCCGAGATTGCGATCTGGCTCGAGAATCAAGGCGACTACCATATTAAAACCCTGTTGGGGCCTGATGGGATAAGCGACGATCTTCCCTACTGGTCATTTAAAAGACGAGGGTGGGAAAAGGCGAAAGAAAAAGCAGGGAATGAAGAAGAGATCGATGCCGTTTCGACTCCGACTCCCAATGGATCCTTTGATCCGGCCGACTACATCCTCCCGGCTGATCCTGACACCTCGACACCCTACAAGCTTCTCATCGAGATCAACGAAAACGGAGACGCTCACGGGGAATACGACGACCAACCTTCACTTGTTTACTCGGTTGAGATCGACAATTTACGCCCGGTTACTTTTCAGATTCTCGATCTTGTTGGTTATCCCAAGCGCGAAGACGAAGACGGCAGAGAAGCCTGGTCACTCTATTTCGTGGATGAAGGTTTTGGGTCTGCTTTAAAACTGGTCGACAGCGTGCTGCTTCGGGTCGAACGGGGATTGTAAAATTAGGACAACGAGATCCTACTCTTCGGCCACCCGGAAGAAGAGCTTTGGAGTGCCGGCCGGGATTCCGCTGACGGTGTAGCTGGTGGTTGCTCCTTGTGATTCCCAAAAGTCTTCTTCTTCCTGCCAGTTCCCCTCAAGATTCGGACTGGATTCAATACGGTAGGAGCGGCCCGGTCTCGATTGCCAGGTGATGGTGGCACTTCCCGGATCTCCCGGGGTGTATTCGAGCGAAGTGATGGCAAGATCGCCCCCTCCGGTCATACCACCCGACATGATCTCCCTCACCTCTGCTTGGGTCAATCCGCTGTCATAAATGCGTAGATCGGCGAGGTTTCCTTCAAAGCCGCGAATTGCGCCTCCTTGCAGGCGGCCGCCCAAGGTCACGGCAAAAGGGCCTCCGGTATTTTGGGTGTCGATGGGAACCGAAGTGAAAAGATCGACCGGATCAAGCTCACCGTCCAAGTAAAAGACAACGTCGGAAATATCGGGATCAGCATCTTCCTCGAAGACGATGGCACCATGATGCCAGAGGCCATCGTTGGCCGGAGTTGTGGCGACGGTTCGTCCATTTTGGATTTCCAGTCGGAGTGCGCCAACCGGCCCGTCTGCCGCGGCCGTATTCAGGCGGGCATGCCACTTGAGCCCGTCTCCCGCTGCGTTGCCCCAACCAAGAATACCATTGTCAAAGGTCAGGCTTGTCTTGAACCAGAACGTTACCGACCGCGAGGCTGTTCCTCCAATGCCTTCATAGTCGGTCCTAAGCAAATCGTTGTTGTTGGCAAAAAGGAGTGAATGGGAGAGGTGGTCGGGGGCATCATTGCTCCAGGTTGGCGCAATGGGTGTGGGATCGATGAGAGTTCCATCATTATCCCCGCTCCCCAGGTCTGCGGCGAGAGTTCCGCTTCCTTCATCGAGCGGGAAGTGCATTACCAATCTGTCGGTGGTGGGTGCGGCGGCAGATAATTGCGCCACTTCGGGGGCGGATAAGGCGCGGTCATAAATGCGAACATCATCGAGTTGCCCGGGGAAGTAGCCGGGTAACCCACCCTGGTTTCGGCGTCCCACGGTAACCGGATCGGCTGTCACGCTGGTATTGACGGGCTGGGTTGAGCCGCCGTTGCCTCCTGGAGCCTCGGCTACTCCGTCAACGTAGTGAATCACGGTGCCTAGTTCACCCCCGCCTTCCGGGTAGACACTGGCGACGTGATGCCAGTTTCCGTCGTTTATGGAGGTGCTGCCGATGGTGAAATCGCCCTGGGTTTCGGTACGAATTGCTCCAACGGGACCATTGTTGGCGTTATCGTTGAGTCGGACGTGCCACTTGGTTCCGTTGTTCGTTGAATTTCCCCAGGCCACGATTCCATGATTGCCGGCCGTCGTTGTTTTGATCCAAAACGCGACCGTTCGCGCGGCATTGCCGGCAATCCCGGGGTATGCGGTATCAATATACCGGCCGGCTCCGTCCAGGTCGAGTGAGGCAGCATTCGCAAATCCGGTGGTGGGAACGTCGGTCGACCAACCCCCTTTCGCCCCCACTCCGATCCCTTCAACGACGCCCTAAGGCGCTCCAC
>CALFSW010000472.1 GCA_937916505.1 uncultured Verrucomicrobiales bacterium
TCCTAGGCAAGAACGAGGCGCTCGTCGGTATCCAGTGTCTCCGCGATATTTTCCCAGCCGTCCTTGGTCTGGAGGTTGAAAATATGAAGATAGAGGGTGACGACCTTTGGGTCGTGGGTTCCGACAAGAGTATCGACAGTGGTCTTGAGCTTCTCGCCATCCAGGGTTTCGGGAAGATCTCCTTCAACGGATCCTTCGCCATCATGCTCGATGCCCATGCCATCGCAGAATCCTTTCAAGAGTTCCTGATGAGCCTTCATGAAATACACCTGAAAGAGATGTTCGCCAATGTTGTCGCTGGTGCGGAGTTTGAGAGTCTTGTGGAGCCAGGAAATCTGGTCGGGGACGGACTTTTTTTCGACAAAGACCGGGCGAAGACGCCGGTTGGCAGTGAGGGAGGCTACGGCCGACTTATAGAGTTTGCGCTCGTTTTCCCGAATCCAGAGAAACATGTCGCTGACGAGGGAAGGGTCGATTTTCTGATAGATTTCGAATGCGTTCACGGTTTTTTTTACTTGCGGGGAGTCAACACTCCGCGACGTTGAAGGCAAGATCAAACGCTGGTCTTGCTAACACAAGGAAGACTTTTACATGAGAGATCGATATCAGAGACAGCCGGGAGGGGCGATCCATCGCTACTTCAAGTATTTCACGGTTTTGGTTTTACTGGGAATCGGGGGAATGGCGGCGTTTCATTTCTTCATCGCGAAGCCGATGAAGGAGATGGGATCGCCAGTTGACAAACTGGCCCGCGCCTTGGGGTCGGTGACGGACAGCGAGGTGAAAGTGGACGGCTATACTCTCACTTTGGATAGCCAGGAGACGCGGGAATTGGTGGTGGTGAAGCGGCGGACCCAAACGGTTGTGAAATATGAAAGCACGTGGTTGGGGTCGAAAAAGGTTTTCATTCTCAAAGGTGAATTTGAGATTAAGGCGGGATTTGATTTGAGCGAATTTGACGGTTTTGAACTGAAGGGGAATGAAGCGGTCGGAAAATGGCCCGAGCCGCGATTGCTGGGGGTTTCCATGTTGGATTATGACACTTTTTTCTCGAGTAGCGGGGCGATCAACAGAATCAGCGAGAAGGATAGGGAACATGCCACCAACCTCCTCAATCAACAGGCCCGTATCGATGCCATTCAACATAGCGATATTTTGGAAGAGGCGGAGCAGATCATCCGAACGAGGTTGCAGGATTTGACGGATGGCGAGATCGAGTTCGAAAAGAAGCTCAATTAGTGCGGCATTGACTTTTTGAGGGGTGGCGGCAGGTTTCGATGATGAAACTTCTCACTGCATTGTTTGCTTTCAGTTTCGCCCCTGTATTAGCCGACGACTGGCCCAGATGGATGGGCGGGAAGGCCGATGGGGTTTGGCGTGAAGAAGGAATCCGTAAGAATCTCCCAAAAGAAGGTGCTCCGGTTTTGTGGAGGGTGCCTGTGGGTTGGGGATACTCCGGACCGGCGGTGGCTGATGGTCGGGTTTACCTTCCGGACTATCAGAGGAGTAAGGGCGAGTTGGTCAATAATCCCGGAACAGCCGTCACCTGGGAGGGAACGGAGCGACTTTTGTGCTTGGACGTGAAGACCGGCAAGCCTATTTGGAAATACGAAGCTCCACGGAAATACTTCCTTTCCTACCCCGGCGGACCGCGCGCAACTCCGACGATTGCAGGAGGATTGGTTTACTTTTTGGGGGGGATGGGAAACCTCGTCGTGCTTGATGCCAGGACCGGGGAAAAGAAGTGGGAGAAGGATTTTCAGAAGGACTTTGGAGCGGCGCTCCCGATTTGGGGTTTTTCGGGGCATCCTCTTGTTGTGGACGATACGCTCTACTGTCTTGTGGGGGGAGAAGGGAGCGTGGCTGTCGCCTTTGATGCGAAGACGGGCGAAGTGAAATGGAAGGCTCTCGATGCGCGGGCCCAGGGATATTGTCCGCCCTCCATGGTGAAAGCCGGCGGGGTGGATCAATTGATCATCTGGCACCCGGAGTCGATGAACTCTCTTAACCCAAAGAGCGGTGAAAAGTATTGGAGCCTCCCGTTGAAGCCCATGTATGGAATGTCGGTCATGACGCCGCAATTGGCGGGAAACAAACTGTTCGCCAGTGGGATCGGTCGGGTTGGCGCGATGATCGAACTCGACGAAACCAAGCCCGCGGCCAAATTTGCCTGGCGGGGCAAACCCAAGACCGGGATGTATTGTTGCAATAGTACCCCATTGATCGTCGACGGGGTGATTTATGGTTCGGACATTGATTCGAGCAAGCTCATTGCCGCTTCCGTGGAAGATGGGAAACGATATTGGGAAACAATGGAGCCCACGATTGCAAAAGAATACCGGGAGGGTGGTCGGCATGGGACCGTTTACGTGACCCATCATCAACCGAGCGGAAATTTCTGGCTCGTGAGTGAAAGCGGGGATTTGATTTTAGCGAAGCTTTCGAGGGAGGGATACACCGAGCTGGGGCGTCAGCATGTTTTGGAGCCCACCAATGAGGCCTTTCAGCGTCCGGTGGTTTGGAGTGGGCCCGCCTTTGCGGAAAAATCCGTCTTCATGAGGAATGACAAGGAGCTGGTGCGGATCGATCTTTCGGCAAAGTAGGCTCGATTCAAGGCTGATCGCGGGTTACTCAGGCGAGCCCCTGACGGGAGAGATCCTGGACATCGACAAGGCCAACAACCTGCATGCGGTCGTTGAGCACGATGAGATCATCGATGCGGTTCTCGCGAAGGATTTTGATCACTTCCACGGCGAGATCATTTTCTTGCACGGTGACGGGAGTGGTCGTCATGTGACTCGAGATCGTTGAGTCTCCAATTTCGCGATTGGATTGATATCCCCGGACAAAGTCCCCGTGAGTGAAGATTCCCGCGAGCGAGTCGTCCGGGTTCACGATGATGGCGGCACCAGCCCGACATTCGAGCATGGCAAGGACCGCATCCTGAACGAGGGACTTGGTTGGGACGGTTGCCATCGCAGCGCCGGTCCGCATGATGTCGGAAACACGGGTCAGGAGGTGTTTTCCAAGGCTCCCTCCGGGGTGGAGTTCGGCAAAGTCTTCGGCCCGGAAGCCTCGTTTTTCGAGTAGAACCATGGCAAGGGCATCGCAAAGGCCCAGCATATTGGTTGAGCTGGATGTCGGGGCAAGTTGGAGCGGGCAGGCTTCCTCTTCAACATGGGTGTCGAGGACGATATCGCTGTGCTTGGCCAAGGTGGACCCGGGGGCTCCGGTGACGGCAACGATGAGGGAGGCCCGCTTTTTAACATGGGGGAGAAGGCTGATCATCTCGGCGGTTTCTCCGGAGTAGCTGAGGGCGATGATGAGATCGCCTTCGGAGAGAACACCGAGGTCACCATGGAGAGCATTTTGGCAGCTCAGGTTGACGGCGGTCGCTCCAGTGCTGTTCAAGGTGGCTACGAATTTTTTTCCGATGTTTTCCGATTTGCCAACTCCGATGACGACGATTTTTCGGCCACTTGAGAGTGTCTCTTCCAAAACACCGATGGCTCGCGTAAAGTTGCTGTCGAGCCGATCGGCGAGCCTCTGAAGTTGGGCTGCTTCGATTCCAAGGACAGCACGGGCTTTCTCGATCAAATCCACAGGGAAACTCTGCCCGAGGAGTCCTGCCGGGTCAATCCAAGTAAGTCTGGTGATCTTGGCGCAGGCGTCTACCCTCCCGTTTATCGATGAAGCGCTTTCTGCCTTATCTGAAATATTTTAAGCCTGTAAAGTGGCATTTCATTGGGGGCGTGATCGCCGGTCTGGTGTATGCTGCCGCAAGCGGAGCCGGGTTTCCCTTGGCTGCCAAATCCATCCTGCCTCTGATTTTTGATGCAGACGCTTCCACTCCCGAAGAGACCTCGAATTGGTTCACCGGGATCCTGATTCGATGGTTTGGCGACCTGGAGCGCAATACGCTCGTGATGATTGCCTGCGCCTGGCTCCCGATCGTCTTTTTTTTCCGGGCAATCGGAGGTTTTTACAGCGGGTATTTGGTGAGTTACTGTGGTTTCCGGTTTCTTGAGCAGATCAGGGAAGAGGTTTTCACAAAACTGCAGAGCCTTCCGGTTTCCTTTTATCAGAAACATCAATCGGGAGATCTCCTTGCCAGATTGGTGGGTGACGCTGAATTGCTGAGACAAACGACCTCGCAAGCCGCAGTGGATCTCATCAAGCAACCGGCGACTCTGATTGCTGCGCTTTCGGTGCTTCTCTACATGGCGTTCACTTCGGAAGGGACTTCACTGGTTTTGATCTCCATTTTGTCTATTCCGATGTGCGTGATTCCACTTCGGATGCTCGCCAGGAAGCTGGGACGAAGGGCGAAGTCATTACAGCGGAATGCCGGTGATCTGAGCGGACAGATTGCCGAAACCTTGCAGGCACCCCTTGAAATTAGAGCTTATAATCTGGAGGACACCGTCATTGAGAGATTTAAAGCGAAGGTTCACGAGATTGTTCGCTTTTCGATGAAGGTGGTGAAATATCGCCAACTTATTTCTCCTTCGGTTGAGTTTGTGGCTGTCGTCGGTTTGAGTTTTGCGATTTATGTGGGGTCGAAGCAGGGGATGACTTTGTCGTCTTTCATGGCCATCGCCATCGCGCTCTACATGAGTTACGAGCCGGTGAAAAAGTTGGCTAAAATTCACAGTCTTTTTAAGCAAGGCGAAGCTGCCATTGATCGTCTGGAGGAAATTTCGCTCGCGGTGAATGACCTTCCCGATCCAGATCATCCGAAACGGCCCGATCCCTTTGAGAGTGAGATCTGTTTTGAAAGCGTGGAATTTTCCTACGGTGAGGACAAGGTTCTGCACGATGTGAATCTAAGGATCTCTCCCGGGGAGTGTGTCGCTCTGATCGGGCCAAGCGGCGGTGGGAAATCGAGCCTCTTTAATCTGATTCCACGTTTTTATGACGCTTCTTCCGGACGGGTTTTGGTGAGTGGCCTCGATGTGAGGGAATGGCAGAAAAGTGATCTGCGCGACAAGATTGCAGTGGTCTCTCAAACGGCGGTTCTCTTTAAGGGAACGATTCGGGAAAACATTCTTCTTGGCAAGCCGGGAGCCAGTCCGGAGGAAGTCGAGGAGGCTGCAAGAAGGGCGAATGCCCATGATTTTATTCTGAAGCAGGAGCTCGGATATGAGACGGATGTTTCGGAAATGGGTCGGAGTCTTTCGGGTGGACAACGGCAGAGAATCGCAATTGCGAGGGCATTTTTGAAGGATGCTCCCATTCTTCTTCTGGATGAAGCGACCAGCGCCCTCGACAATGAAAGCGAGGCGGTGATTCAGGAGGAGCTCGCCGGGTTGGTTAAAGGGAGAACCACTCTTCTGATTGCCCATCGGCTCTCGACGACCAAGATCGCGAGCCGGGTCATCGAACTCGATCAGGGGAAGATTGTTTCCGAGCGGGCGGAAGCTTAGATGACAGTCAGACTTCGTTCTGATATCCAAGCAATTCGATGTCGTCACGGAAACGTTCGCACGCGAGTTGGTAGGTTTCTTTGTTGTAGAAATCCCGATAGTCCTCCTTGTTTGCGCTTGAGCGATTCTTGTGGGGAACAGGCGGGAGGCCATAGCGTTCGCTGAGGCGTTCCCAGTCACCCTGGAAATTTTCGATTTTACCGAGGTCGTCGATGATGAGTTTTTTGTTCACCGAAATAAACCAGCTTTGTGAGCGGAAGTGGCGTTCGGATTTTTCGTCGGGAGTGTTTGAGACGATTTGGACGAATTCATCGAAGGTGGTTTTGGGTGTGACGCCCCAGGCCTCGAAGGGGAGTCGCCGGCCCTCTCGGGCGGCATCGACAACCTTGTCGGTGTAGCAGGAGTAGAGTCTGCTCAAGGGGTTTCGGACGAAGGAGAAGATGGGCATCTCGGGCCATTTTTTCCGGATCTCTTCGGGACGGCAGAAGCTGGAGTATTCCTTGTCGGAGCCTTCGATGATGTCGGCGGTGATGGCCTCGTAAGACAGTGGGCTGTGATCCTGGGCGGGCTGTCTTTGTAAGAGGTAAAGCGAGAGAGCTTGTCGGATGGATCTTGTGCCGACTTTGTAGTTTTGGATGTATCCGATTCCTTTGTTGCCGGGGCCTCCGGGGACGTGCCAGATGTGTGGTTTGACACGGCGCATTTTGCGCATTTTCCGGGCGTTCTTTAGCCAAGTTTGAAAGCTCATGAAGTTGTGTTGGATTTATGGTTTTTCCAGTTCGTCAAAGAGAGGGTCGAAGAGAGGGCGGAGGATTTTTGATCCTCGGGCGGTTAAGTGGTCTTCGTCGAAGTAAATAGGGATGCCCTCGATGTGAATTCGAGTGCGTCCGTTTTTGAGATCAAAGTAGGGTATGGGGTCGAGGATGGTGACATGTTTCCCGGGGAGCCGGTCAAGGATGTCATTCACGGTGGTGTGGTAGGCTTTTGCTTCTTCCGTGGTGTGGCTCAGGGTGTCGAGATCGCGACCAAGGCGATGGGCGTGGAAGATGAGTTCGACCGGGCTGCGTTTTTGATAGGGGATTTGACGAACGATCCACGTTTTGACGCCCAATTTTTGGAGGGTGTCGACCATCTTGCGGAGATGGCTCTCGAAGACTTCGGTGGGGTGAGTGTCGGAGCCGTCGCGATCCGTGATTGCGACTTTGCCGGAGCCGGGATCGGGAACGCAATATTTGCTCCAGCGGGCAATGAGGACGATTTTCTTGATGTCGTGTTTTTTGACGAAGCCGAAGACGGCATCGTTGAAGCCCGCGACATCGGGTCGGTCAGGGAATCGGTTGGTATCGAGGATGGGCGGGTGGGCGGCCCTGACGGAATAGTGGACATCAACTTTGCGGTCGTTGCAGATTTCCTGCAGGACGGGGAGCATCATCTGGGCGTGACTATCGCCCCAAATGAGGACGGAAAGGGGGCGCTTTTCATCATGCGGAGGAGCGAGTAAGGGAAGTTCTCCGGTTTTGCGAATCTCGCGGGTGTCGTCGAGGATCATCTCTTCATTGGCGACGGCGGCGATGGCTTGAGCTTCTTGGCTGAAGCGATCGGGGATGCCTTCCATTTTGTAAACCACGGTTCCGGCGAGAGCGACGGTGATGGTGGTGACGTAGAAGAGTTTGAAAGCTTGTGTGCGAGTCTTGAGGAGGGTTTTGGATCGGAAGGGCCCTTCGACAAATCGCCAAGATAAGTAGCCCATCAGGAAGGAGGCCACGACGAGGATCCATTTGGTTTCGACCGGAGTTTCCTGGACGGAGAGGTGTTTGCCGAAGACGAGGAGGGGCCAGTGCCAGAGATAGAGGGAGTAGGAGATTTTTCCGATGAAAACGACGGGCGGGAGGCTGAGGAGTTTGCCGGGAGTGGTGAGGGAGTCACGGTTGGCGAGGATCAAGAGTCCGGCACCCAACACCGGAGGGAGGGCGGCGAGGCCGGGGAAGGGAGTGCTCACGGAGTATTGGCTGAAGGAAAAGATGATGAGAGCGAGGCCGGTCCAGCTGAGGAGGTTGAGGATCATCCGGCTTGCGGGAAGTCGGATGGGAACGATGGCGATGATGGAGCCGAGGAGGAGTTCCCAAGTGCGGGCGGGGAGGAGGTAAAAAGTGGCGGCGGGATGGCTGAAGACGCCATAGATGCTCCAAACGAGGGAGAGGGCAAAGAGGAGGACGGTTCCGAGAATCACTTTGGTGGAACCTCGTTTGGATAGGAAGACGAGAAGGAGTGGGAAGAGGAGGTAGAATTGTTCTTCGACTGCGAGTGACCAGGTGTGAAGGAGGAGCTCGAAGTCCGATGGCGCCGCGAAGTAGCCATCCTGTTGCCAGAAGTAGAAGTTCGAGACCATGAAGGTCTGGGAGACGGCGGACTTTCCGAGATCCTCGTATTGATGTGGGAGAAGGATAAAAGCGGCCCCGACGAGGACGCAGAGCGTCATGAAGGCGGCGGCGGGAAGGATTCGGCGAATGCGGCGCTCCCAAAATCCTTTCATTCTGAAGTCACCGCGGACGATGTCTTTGGCGATGATGGTGGTGATGAGGTAGCCGGAGATGACGAAGAAAATATCAACGCCTACAAAGCCTCCGGGGAATCCGAGCGCGGCGTGGAAGAAGATCACCGGAATGACTGCGAGGGCGCGGAGGCCGTCGACATCAGGACGGTAGCGGAAGTTTTCCAGGCGGGAGGTGTCGAAATTCATGATTGATTATTCGCAGAGAGATTCGAGCAGGGCTGGAAGGGAATGACGGAACTTTTTGTCGTTGGAGAGAAACCATTCCCGGGCCTTCTTTCCTTTGGTGAGGGAGTCCCCGGATGAGGCATTTACTACCGATGAGATGATTTGTTCCAACTGGGCTTCGTCGACTTTGAAGTTGGTGCCAAGGTGCCGGGGTTCGCTAGAGGCAACTTCCACAAGGTGTCCTCTTTCTTCGGTAACAAGCTCATTCATGGGCGGCCCGTTGGTCGCAATGACGCTCGCTTCACAGGCCATGGCCTCGACAAGGTAGTGCCCCCAACCTTCGGAGAGCGAAGGGCAGAGGTGGATGCGGTGACTGTTCATGATGTCGTTGAGTTCTTCGTCGGGAACGTAGTCGGTGCGCAACGAGACATTTTCGGGAACGGTCTCCGGAGCGTTGTCTTTGTGTTGCAGGAGGAGAAGTGAGGGCCATTCGGGGTGCTTTCTCCAGAGGGCAAGAATGGCTTCGGTGCCTTTGAGGGTGCTGCGTCCGGCGAGATGGAGGATCGATTTTTCTTCGCGGGTGACGGAAGCGTCATGGAGATCTTTCGAGGTGAAGCCCGAGAAGTGGCAGGAAGAATGATGCTTGGAAAAGATTTCGAGAGCGTGCCGGCTTTTGCAAAGGACATGGTCGATCTTCTTGAGAAGACCGAGGTGTCGCTCGGGAAAACGTTCCTGGTTTGGAATGATGATGTTGGTGCGAGCGTGTCCCAGCCATCGCGGGAAAATTCGCTCCATAAAGATATTGAGGTCGAAGCGGGGTTCCCGGGGAAGCCAGCGGTGCCAAAAGGGGACTTTGCGGCAGTGACTGCGGGTGACGACGTGGCCGGAATTTTCGAGGGTTTCGGCGACAAGGTCGACATCGCGATCCAACCCGACCCCATTGGTTCGAGCGATGAGATTGATCTTCAGAGGAAGTCCCGCCACGGCAGGGGCAGAGTGACGATGAGAGGTGAGCTTGGCAATCGGAACTTCGGGAGGAGTCCGACGAAATGCCTTGCTTCCTGTTGGTCATGGCTTTGTACTTGGGAGTGCTCGCTTCGTCGTCAGATTGGCTCCGGGACCGGGAAGTCGTTCATCAGAATGATTCGAACGGAGGGCTTCTGGTGAAGATGGGTGATGGGGAGGTGGCGAAGGTTTTTCCAGATAAGGGATACCTCGTGGGTGTGTCGCGCATCCTTCTGAAGAGGACGAAGGCGCATAAACAGTATTCCTCGATGCGGGAGTTGGAGCGGGTGGGGGTAGTGACGCCGAAGCCGCTGCGGGTGATTTCGTTTAAGCCGGGAGACGGGGCATACGAGGGGGCTTTGGTTTACGAATATGTGGAAGGGGTTGAGGAAGCCCGTGATGCCTTGAAGGGGGAGCTGCGGGGGAAGGTTTTGGCGGAATTAGCGAAGGATTTGATCAAAATGGCCAAGGGTGGAGTTCTCTTTGTGGACTTCCACCTTGGAAACATTCTGGTGAACCCAAAAGGGGAACTTTGTTGGATCGATGTTGAGGTCAGATTGGGGCAGGGCCTGGTGAAGTCGCAGTTTTGGTCTCGGGTGGAGCGGATGCACCGGAAATGCGATCCGGGAGTTTTAAGCAACGAGGAATGGCATGAACTTTGTGAAATTCTGTCTGCGGCCTTACCCGGATTTAAGGGCGAGCCATCTTTGCGAGCATGATTTCAGCGGTTCGGTAGCGGGATTCGTCGGCAGCCCAGTTGGCGGCGGCGTTTCGATATCGTGCTTGGTTTTGGAGGATTTTCTCGAGTGCCCCGGAGACTTCGAGGGCTGTCGGATTTGCAGAAAGGACAATGCTGCCGGCCTCTTCGACATATGGAGCATAGCCACAGCTCTCCGTGCAGATGACCGGAAGATGATGGACCAATGCTTCGGTTAGGACCATCCCTGCGGTCTCGTGTTTTGAGGGATGGAGGAGGACGTTGGCTCCTTTCATCAATCGGGGGATGTCATCGCGAGCACCTGCGAAGTGGACTTGAGGATCGTCTTGAAAAGATGAAGGGTCGTCGTCTCCGCAGACGATGAGATGGGTGTCCTTGTCCCTGATGGCCTCGATGGCGAGGCCGAGACGTTTGTGGGAAAAGTTGGAACCTACAAAGAGTGCGACGGGAGAGCCGGGGGGGATTTTGAACTCGCTACGGAGGTCTGTTTTGGTGACGTCCTCCGGCCTTTGAAGCCACGGGGGCAGGACGGTATAGCGGTGGTCGCTTAGACCGTAGGCTTCAATGAATTCGGTGGGACCGGAAGGGGAAAGGAAGAAGATGTGAGTGTTTGAAGCAGGGCCGAAAATGGAGGATTCAATTTGTAAGAGAGTGCGGTAGCGCGTGAGAAAGCGAGCGAGTGCCGGCTTGGTTCGTTGAAATTTGGAAAGGAAGCAGGGGTCGCCACAGAAGTGAAAGGGCGAACCGGGGACGCGGCTGAAAGCGATGGTTTGATCAAACTGGTTGAGTTCCCGGCAATCGTTGGCAAAGCGTGCGAGCTTCGTGTGATTGGTGGATCCTCCCGAATTGAGGCGGAGAAGGGCGAGGTCTTTGGGTGGATTCTCCGCAGTAGAGACGACGAGGGTGGCATCGTTCGCAGCGCGGACCAGTCGGGCGGCATCACGTTGCAGGCCGCCGTAAGGGAAGTAGTGTTGAAGAAGGACGCCGAGCTTCATGGGAGTGACTGGAGCGCTTCATAGGTTTGTTTAAGATCGGGAAGCCCTGCTTCCCTCATCGCGGCGAGGTCATCGAGGTAAGAGAGGGGTCTTGAAAGGTTGCGGATTCGTTCCTTGTTGTTGAGCGGGCGACGATGAAGTTTGAGGCTGGTGAAGTCGATTAATCCGAATTTTCCGGGTTTGATTTGGATGAGATTCCCCAGGTGACCGCCTTTGAAATCGACCCCGTGATCGTGGAGGGACTTGTAAAAGAGGGCGAGTGCGGGGATGTCAATTAAGGACGGTTCGCGATGAAGGATGGAGCGGACGCTTTCTCCGGGGAGGGCGCGGTAGTGGACGATCCTGACCTGGGTTTCGGCCAGGCGGCTGTGGGTGAGAAGTTCCGGCACGGAGAATCCGAGAGATTTGAGAGCGAGGGCGTGTTTGACGAAGCGGGATGAGTAGGGGCTCCAGCGGCCTGATGAAAAGAGTCCGGGTTTCTTTGCCCAAATCTTCACCACGGTATCCTCGGGGAGGAGAATGACGGAGGGATAGCCGTATTTGGGCTCGAGTTGGCGTCCGGCCTCCAACCATTCCTGGAAGGAGTCGTTGGATATGGTGGTGAAGGGAATCACGACAGTTTTGATATCCTGTCAGTCACTCTTTGGGAAGTTCCTTCCCTTCCATGAGACGCCACCATGAAAGCCCGTGAAGCAAATTGTACCGCCGTTGGTTGCTTTCAAGAGCGGCAGGTTTGATGTTGAGAGAGTTTCCCAAAAGGTCCTGAATTCCTTCGTCACGCAAAGTTGGTGCGATGTAGTCCGGGCCGAGAATCCAGAGTCTGGAGACAGCGGTTTCGGGTGGATTTGGACCGAGGAGATTTTGGCCAAGTGCGTGGTAGGGGTGCCCTTTGGGGGCAGCAAGCTCGATGAGAGTGGCACCGAGATCATAGTGACTGCCTCCTACTTTGGAGAGGTTGGGAAAGCTGCGGCCCTTCTGAAAAAGGATCAGAGGAACGATGGCTTGTTCAAGAAAAGTGGGACGGGGTGAGGGAAAGGCTCTTCCCCAGTGATCGGCGGTGAGGGCAAAGAAGGTATCGGGGTGTTTTTTTGAAAACGAATCGACGAATTCTCCAATACAGAGGTCCGAGTAGGAGTGATGGCCGAGCATTCCGAGGGACGCGTTACCATCGTCAAAAAGTTCGTAGCCGGGAGGTGGTGCCGGGATTTCGCATCCCGTTTCTTTTAGATCGATGCTGTAAGGGCGGTGATTTGAGGCTGTCATGACCACACTGAATGTGGTGCTAGCGGAGTCGAGCGTGGAGGTGATGTGACGGTAGAGGTCACGGTCGGTTACGCCCCATTCGTTCGATCCGGGGCTCTTTGTCATATCAACTCCCATGTGGGTGTGTTCGAAGCCCTGCTCATGCGCAAAGTCCTGAATGCGTTGCCAGCTGCCGAGTCCGGCGTAAAAAAAATGTGTTTCGTATCCCAGATCTGACATCTGGGGCGCGATCGCGGTTGAGTAGGGTTCGATATCCGGATGGGATCGCTCGTTCGTCACGACTCCGGCATCGGCCATCCCGGAAATGATGCTCGCCAGAGAGGTCATGGTGCTACGGGATCCGGGGAGGAATCTGGGGATGGATCCTCCTTCCCTGGCAAGGCGGGTCATGTTTTCGGAGATTTGCCAATCTGCGTGTTGGGGGAGCATGGTCCATCCATCATAGCTCTCAAGCAGGACCAGGATGATGTGTTTGGGCTTGTCTCCGGTTGGCCCACTTGCCACGCGGAGGAACGCATCGTCGACTGAATCGAGGTGAGTCTGACCTGAGAATTCGTGAAAAGCTTCCCTGACTTCGTTGTGATCGAGGTAGTTTTCGAGTCCGTCGCTGTCCAGGAGGTCAAGGTGCGCCTTGATGGCGTAGTTGAGAGCGGAGAAGGGATTTGCGACGCAGCGGTTTAGAATGGGGTCGATGGTGCAGGCGGAATCCTTTCTTTGCATGGGCCTGCTACCCCAGGAGCCTCTTGCTCCGATGACGATCATTGAAATGAGGCAAATGGTGTAGATCGTCTTGGTAAGCCAGGTGTTTGCACGGGGAAACGGAGGGAAGGGGTAGGTTCTCCGTAGCCATTTTTTTAAGAGCCAGAGAAATGAGGCAAGGATCAGCAGAAGGACTAATATCCCTCGTGCAACAGGGTAGGTTTTCCAAATGGTTTGAACAACAGCCCCGAAGTCATCGTGAATGACCCCAAGGACATGGGGATCGAATTGATTATGATACTCCCGAAAGTATCCCAGGGTGATCACCGAGAGGAGTAACCAGGTGATGGTGAAGAACCATCCCATGGCGACGAGAGATCGGCGAAAGCCGTTTGGAAAGCCGCGGTCTCCACCAAACCACAGACCAAGAGCTGCGATGAGAATTGAGGGGAAAGCAATGATCGTTGCGATAGTGAGATCAAAGCGGATGCCTGTTAAAAATGCCTTCATGTATTCCAGTCCGGAGGTCACCGGGTTCATTGCCTGATGGTTGAGGCTAATGAGGGTGAGGCGGGTAAGGCTGAGGAGCAGCAAGACCCAAAGGGCTAGTCTGGAAATTGCAGAGAGGCGGCTTGCAAAGCTGGGCCAAGGGTCACTCTGTTTGGGCATCGGGATGGAATTGTCAGAGGTTCCATTCCTTTTGCCAAGATGATTTCGAGGCTTGCTTGAAGTGGGTCCTGGCCCAAGCTTGAGAGATCACCGGATCATCGCCATGCATCTTCGTAAACTACTGAATCAAACACTCCGTCGTTTCGGATACGAGTTGGGAAAGATTGATCGCTTTCGCGAAGTGATTCAGGCGGAATATGAGAGACGCGGTGAATTTTCGTTTGTCCAGATTGGCGCAAATGACGGGGTGAGTTTTGATTCACTTTACGAGTTTGTTTGCAATCGAAAGTCACGGGGTTTGGTCGTGGAGCCCTTGCCGCGGTTCTTTGAATCCCTCCAAAAAAACTACGAGGGTTATCCTGCCATCAAGCCGGTGCAGTGTGCCATTCATCCGAGTGAGACTTCGGCGCTGATCTACTCTGTCGACCCGGAACGGGAATCTGAGGTTCCGGAGTTTGCCCGGGGAATTGGTTCCTTTTTGCCGGATCATTTCAAGAAGACCGGAGTGCCGGAAGATTTGATTGTGACGGAGGAGGTTCCATGCCGGCCCTTGATGGAGTTGGTTGAAGAAGAGGGAATGCTTGATGCTTCGCTCATTCAGATCGATGTTGAGGGATTCGATTTTGAAGTGCTGAAGATGATTGATTTTGAGAGGTTTTCTCCGGCTGTTATTAAGTATGAACATGAGGGGCTGGATGGAAAGGATCAGGCTGCCGCACGAAAGTTGCTTGAAAACCAGGACTATCAGATTCAGGTGATCAAAACCGATACCGTCGGGATTCTGGAGAAGGCGTGATGTTTGAATTGAGTGAGCCGATGCAAGACTACTTCGGGGGAGACTTCGATGCGGTGATGTCGGTGGACGGGGAGATTCATCGGGCCAAAGAAGGTCGACGGACGGTCTCATTTACGTATGGGGGACGGGAGTATTTTGCGAAGGTCCACGGAGGAATTGGATGGGGAGAGGTCTGCAAAAATCTCACTCAGTTCAAGGTGCCGGTGGTTGATGCTTCGAACGAATGGCTGGCTGCAGAAAGGCTGACCGGGGTTGGCGTCGAGACGGTGACGATTGTGGGGAAAGGATCGCGAGGTTGGAATCCTGCGACGCGGGATTCTTTCGTCATCATGGATGGTCTGGCAGAGCGGGATGTGGTGGAGTTTTTGCTGAAGAGAGGAGTATCCAAATCATTATGGAAGATGATTACCCGCAAGGTGGCTGATACCGCGCGGCGGATGCATGAGGCTGGGATCAATCACCGCGATTTTTACCTCTGCCATTTCCATGCTCCGGAGCGGGATTGGTCGGAGTGGAAGGGAGAAGATGATTTCGTGTTGCCGGTGATGGACCTCCATCGGGCCCAGCTGCGCAATAAAGTGCCGAGACGTTGGCTGGTCAAAGATCTTGGTGCCCTTTTCTATTCGGCGCTGGATTGCGGGGTGACGCGGCGTGAAGTTTTTCTGTTTCTACGGGAGTACCTTGGAGCGGATTGGAAGAGGAAATTTCGTAATAACGAGTCATTTTGGAAATCGGTCGTTTCCAGAGGTGAGAGCTTTTACCGCAAGCATCGCGGAGAGAATCCAAAGCTTCCCTGGTAAGGAAGCAGGCTATCCGAAGATGGTCTGGAAAATTTTCAGGGCATTCGGGGTATCCTGCCAGTTTTTTTGGAAGCGGGCCTCGTCCTTTTGACGAGCTTTGAGATAGGAAGCCTTGGAGCGGTGAATCATACTGGCGTCAATGTCGATAAAGTGGGGGCGGGCGTGCTCATCAACGAGAATGTTGGTCGCTTTGAGGTCCCCATGTGTGATTCGGTTTCGGGACATTGATTGAAAGACTTCCTTCAAGAAGGGTGCGACTTTTTCAGGGGTCGAATATTCGTTGAGCGGGGTTCCCTTTTGAAATGGCATGATGAGCAGGGCACGACCAGGAATCCCCCAATGGCATTCTTCGAAGAACGCCAATGGGCGAACGATCGGGAGACCCAGATCGGCCATGATCTGACCGTTTTGCCAGCTTTGTCTTGCCCGCGATCTGGAGAGGGCATAGCGAACACGTCGATGAAAGCCGAGCGACTTGTATTGTTTGAAGACAAAGGAAGTTTTTCCGATTTCAACCCGGCTGACAACCGAGCGTGATCCGGGTTTCAGGAGCGAACCCGGGACGTCCCAATTGATCGTGGAGAGCAGATCTTCCGGGGCGCTGTTGAGGGCGAGCCCTGAAAGCCCTGCCGCGGTTGTGATCTTTCGGATTTTCGTCATGTGAGCTGAGTGATCGCCGACTCCGGGAGTTTGGGGGGGAGATGATGGATCCGGGTGAGGTATTGGAGGAATGGCAACCTTTTCAGATGGAGATGACCTGGGTTTTCCGTGAGAGTTTTCTGAGTCTCGACTGGTGTCTTGCCGGACAAACGAAAATGTCGGGTGCGAAAGGCCCCTTTTCTTCAAGTTTTGAGAGAGCTTCGGTCAAATCCTTGTCGTTGAGGGTAAAGTCAAGTTCCGCACTTTCTTCGGAAAGCAAGTCGGCCGGAAAATCAAGGGGAGAGGGCCGGGAGGTCAAATTCACCAATCTTAAAGGGCGTGAGGCATCATGATTGGGACCATACTTTTCGAGAAATCTTAGCGGTTCTTTACCTTGGATACGCCAGCGGTCTTCAAGCCAGAAAACGTCTTCCGGAGAACTCCGCCACGCTTTCTCAAGATTTTCTGCGCAGGCCTGGGCCGTCATGGTTTCGAGGTGGTTAAAATGGACCTCCCAACGGCAGGTTCCGACGGTGCGACAGTGCAATCCGATTAATTGCCCTTTTCCGCGTTTTGCGATGAGGTGGGGCAGGGGAGAACAGGTGGTCGGTCGCCCGAAAAAGACACTGGAGGCACCCCGGCTCCCGACCCTTTGATCTGCGAGAATTCCCAGAGCGCCGCCTTCCCGGACGAAGCTCGTCAGTTTGTGAGCCGAGGCCTGTTTGGGAAATAGCTTTAAGCCCCTTCTCTTTCGGCGTCTTTCCACCACGGCATTGATCAAGGAGTTGTTCAGCGGGCGATAATGGGTCCCGACGGTGATCTTGCTTGGGGTGAGGAAGAGAGCTTGAGCCAGTAATTCCCAGTTTCCCATATGAGGTGAAACTAAAACGATGCCGCCTTTTTTTGTCTCCCTCGAGAGAGCATCCAGCCCGATAAAATCGACATGCCTGAGGATTTCCTCGTCTTTCAGGAACGGAATTTTCATCGAAGTCAGGAAATTTGCTCCAATTCGTTCGAAAGCAAGACTGGCAAGATCCGCGATTTCCTCGCGCGATTTTTCGTCCCCAAACGCGAAGGTCAGATTTCGAATGACCTGACGACGGCGTGATTTTAAAAATCGGTGGGAAATTCGCCCCACAAGTTCGCCCGCTTTGAATGTCGTCTCAAGAGACATCATCCGAAGCGCCCGTTCAAATCCCCGGTATACGAAATATTCGAACCAATGTCTGATCGTTGGAGATTTGCTGCGACTCATCGTGTGCGCCCTGCGCGGTCGGGTGGTAGCAGTGAAAAAAGTGAATGTTAAGTGTCAAAGTATGGTCGTTTTATACGTAGTGTCCCCTTGATGCGTTATCTAGTCCCTTTTCTAGCCCTTGTTTCCCTGCTGCCAGCGGCCGAAAAACCGAATATTCTCTTCATCTTTGCGGATGATATGACTTACGAGGCCATTGGATCGCTTGGGATCACCGGGGTGAAGACGCCCAATCTCGACAAGCTCTTTGCTTCCGGAACCCAGTTTACGCATGCCTACAACTCCGGTGGCTGGAACGGAGCAATTTGTGTGGCCAGCCGGAACATGATGATGACCGGTCGCTACCTTTGGCATGCCCAGCGGGAAGAGAAAAAAATGGGAGAGCGCCGCCTCTGGCCCCAGCTCATGAGTGATGCCGGTTACACCACCTACATGACCGGGAAATGGCACGTTAAAATGAAGGCCGGGCAACTTTTTGACCATGTTGGTGACGTTCGTCCGGGAATGCCGAATCAGGTTAAAAAAGGATATAACCGGCCTCTCGAAGGAAAGGAGGATCCCTGGGATCCCACGGATAAGTCCAACAATGGTTTCTGGAAAGGCGGCAAACATTGGTCTGAAGTCGAGGCTGACACCGCAATCAAGTTCCTCGATATGGCGAAGAAGGACACCAAGCCCTTTTTCTTCTACCTCGCCTTCAACGCTCCCCACGATCCACGTCAATCTCCCCAGGAGTATCTCGACCTGTATCCGGTCGGAAAAATCAAGACCCCCGAGAACTTCCTCGCCGCCTATCCGCACCGCAAGGTCATGAAGGCGCCCCATTCCCTTCGCGACGAAAACCTTGCCCCCATGCCCCGCACCGAGCATTCGGTGAAAGTGGCTCGTCGCGAGTATTTTGCGCTCATCACCCACATGGATGCTCAAATTGGCCGTGTTCTTGAAACTCTCGAGAAAAACGGTCAGCGCGAAAACACCTACATTGTCTTTACGGCGGATCACGGTCTCGGCTGCGGTCGCCACGGCCTTCTTGGGAAGCAGAACATGTATGACCACAGTGTGCGCGTTCCCTACGTCGTCGTTGGACCTGAGATTGAAGCGGGTGAAACAATTTCCAGCCCCATTTATATCCAGGACAGCGTTCCGACGGCACTTCAGGTTGCCGGAGCCGAGGTTCCGGATCACATTCACTACCACAGCTATATCCCGGTGTTGCGAGGTGAGTCAAATGGCCGTCAGCATATTTACAATGCCTACCTGAAGGACGCCCAGCGTGCCCTGACCAAGGACGGCCACAAACTCATCCTTTATCCCGGTGGCAAAGTGGCCCGCCTTTATCATCTCGATAAGGATCCTTTCGAGAAAAATGACCTCCTTGAAAAAGGAGAGGGCAAGGGCATTGCCCGCAAGCTCTTCAAGGTACTCAAATCCGAGGCCAAGATTCACGGCGACGAGCATATCTTCGGAGACTACCCGGCCCTCAATTAGGGGTCGACCAAGTGTGACACTCTGTCATTGGAGGCTCTTCTTGAGTGCGACGTTTTGACACGTATGACGCTTTCTGTCCCTGTGAGTTTCCCTTTGTTGCAACGATTCCCCTCATTGGCACGCCGCGTGCCATAGAGATTGCAAAACCGGTCAGGTGAAACGCCCGACCTTCAGCAACCTCCAAACTTAGAAAGAAACAATATCATGGGTAAAATTCTCGGAATCGATCTCGGAACCACCAATTCCTGCATGTCTGTCATGGAAGGTGGGGAAGCAACCGTCCTCGAAAACTCGGAAGGCGCACGCACCACTCCTTCGGTGGTCGCTTTTGCCAAAAACGGGGAACGTCTCGTCGGGCAAGCCGCCAAGCGCCAGGCCGTCACCAACGCCAAAAACACCGTCTTCTCGGCCAAGCGTCTCATCGGTCGCAAATTTGACGAACTCACCGCAGAGGACAAGCGTGTCCCCTACAACCTTGTGAAAGCTGATAACGGCGACGCTCACATCGAGGTCGAAGTGGAGGGCGAAAAGAAGGTCTTTTCTCCCCAGGAAATTGCCGCTATCATCCTCAGTAAACTCAAATCCGACGCCGAAGCCAAGCTCGGGGAGACCATCACCGAAGCCGTGATTACGGTTCCTGCTTACTTTAACGACTCCCAGCGTAATGCCACCAAGGCTGCCGGTGAGATCGCGGGCCTCAAGGTGCGCCGCATCATTAACGAGCCCACTGCGGCCTCGCTTGCCTACGGCCTCGATTCCAAAAGCGACCAACAGGTTGCCATCTACGACCTCGGTGGAGGAACCTTCGACATCTCGGTTCTTGAAATCTCCGACGGTGTCTTCGAGGTTCTTGCGACCGACGGTGACACCCAGCTCGGTGGTGACGACTGGGACAATGCTCTCATCGATCACATCGTTGCCGAGTTCAAATCTACCGAGGGGATTGACCTGACCGGTCAACCGGATGCTCTCCAGCGCATCAAGGAAGAAGCTGAAAAGGCCAAGATCGCGCTCTCTTCGTCGCAAAACTACGACCTCAATCTTCCCTTCATCACTGCTGATGCCACCGGGCCCAAGCACATTCAACTGAGCCTCAGCCGTAATAAGCTGGAGCAGCTCACCGATCATCTCTTTGAGCGCACCAAGAAGCCTGTCACCGATTGCCTGAAGGAAGCCGGTGTCAGCGCAGGTGAGCTTGACGAACTCGTTCTCGTGGGTGGCATGACCCGCATGCCGAAGGTGGTCGAGACCGCCAAGGAACTCGCCAGCAAGACTCCTCACCAGGGGGTGAACCCCGATGAGGTGGTTGCCATTGGTGCTGCCATTCAGGGCGGGGTGCTTCAGGGTGACGTCAAAGACGTCCTCCTTCTCGACGTGACTCCTCTCACTCTCTCCATCGAGACCGAGGGAAGCCGCGCCACCGCGATGATCGAGCGCAACACCACGGTTCCGGTCAAGAAGTCCCAGGTTTTCTCCACTGCGGCCGACAACCAGCCTGCCGTAGACATCCGGATTTGCCAGGGTGAACGTCCGCTTTTCGCCGACAACAAGCTCCTTGGAAACTTTCAGCTCTCAGGCATTGCGCCCGCACCCCGGGGAATGGCTCAGGTTGAAGTGACTTTCGACATCGACGCCAACGGAATCCTTCATGTCTCCGCTGCCGATAAGAAATCCGGCAAGGAGCAGAAGATCTCCATCGAAGGCTCCAGTGGTCTTTCCGAGGAGGAGATCGAAAAAGCGAAGCGCGAAGCCGAAGCCCACGCCGAGGAAGATAAGAAGCGCGCCGAAGCCGTCGATACCAAGAACAAGGCCGAGAGCACGGTCTATCAGGTTGAGAAACAAATAGGGGAACTTCCCGAGGAGACTCCTTCCGACCTCAAGGAAATGCTCACCGGAAAACTGGACGCCGTCAAAGGTGCCCTTAAGGCCGACGACCTCGATCTCATTAAATCCACGACCGAAGATCTTGAGAAATCCCTCGGTGAACTCGCGCAGGCGGCCCAAGCCGCCGGAGCCCAGATGCCCGATATGGGCGGAGCCCCGGATGTCGAGCCCGCGGACGATGAATCCGGCGAGCCGCGTCAGGCAAAAGGTAAGGTCGTCGACGCTGAAGTCGTCGATGCCGAAACTCCCGACAAGTAATCATCGATAAAAGAAAAATTCCAGCGCGCCTCTCTGTATCAGGGAGGCGCGCAAAACAACCAAACAACCAAACAACCAACACTAATAAAAAAATGGCTAGTATCAAACCACTCGGAAACCGCGTCCTCGTGAAGCGTCTCGAAGCAGAAGCTGTCAGCGCTGGCGGCATCGTCCTCCCCGACTCCGCTCAGGAAAAACCACAGGAAGCCGAAGTCACCGAACTCGGCACCGGCGGCACTGACGAGAACGGCAAGGAAATTGTCTTCGACGTCAAAATCGGCGACAAGGTTCTCATCTCCAAATACGGCGGCACTGATGTCAAAGTCAATGGCGAAGACCTCCTCATCCTCTCCCAGTCTGACATCCTCGGTGTCCTCACCGACTAAGTTTCGGACGACTGGAACTTCAAACTTTAAACAGAACACTTCAAACTTAAGAAAACATGGCTAAACAACTCCAATTCGACGAAGCAGCACGTCAGGCCCTCCTCCGGGGTGTCGAAAAGCTCGCCCGTGCCGTTAAGGCAACTCTGGGACCGTCCGGTCGCAATGTCATCCTCGACAAAAAATTCGGTTCCCCAACCGTGACCAAAGACGGTGTCTCGGTCGCCAAGGAAATCGAACTCGACTGCCCCTACGAGAATATGGGCGCCCAGCTCATCAAGGAAGTTTCTTCCAAGACCTCCGACATCGCTGGTGACGGAACGACGACAGCAACCGTACTTGCCGAAGCCATCTACAAAGAAGGTCTTCGCAACGTGACTGCTGGTGCCAATCCCATCAGCCTTCAGCGTGGTATCCTCGAAGCTTCCAAAGCGATCGTGGCCAAGCTCGCCGAGATCTCCAAAGAGGTCTCCGAGTCCAAGGAAATCGCCCAGGTTGCCACTGTCTCCGCCAACTGGGACGAGGAAATCGGTGGCATTATCGCCGAGTCCATGGACAAGGTCGGCAAGGACGGCACCATCACCGTTGAGGAAGCCAAAGGCATCGAAACCACTCTCGACGTTGTTGAGGGCATGCAGTTCGACAAAGGCTACCTTTCTCCTTACTTCGTGACCGATCCGGACACCATGGATTGCAACCTTGAAGGTGCTTACGTTCTCATCAACGAGAAGAAGATCTCGAACCTGAAGGACCTCCTTCCCGTGCTCGAGAAGATTGCCAAGACCGGCAAGCCTCTCCTCATCATTGCTGAAGATGTCGAAGGCGAAGCACTCGCTGCTCTCGTCGTCAACAAGCTCCGCGGAACCCTCAATATCGCCGCGGTGAAAGCTCCCGGCTTTGGTGATCGTCGCAAGGCCATGCTCGAGGACATCGCTGTCCTCACCGGCGGCCGCTGCATCACCGAGGACCTCGGCATCAAGCTTGAGAACATCGAGCTCGAAGACCTCGGCGAAGCCAAGCGCATCACCATCAGCAAGGAAGAGACTGTCATCGTCGAAGGTGGTGGTGGTTCCGAAGCCATCTCCGGCCGCGTCAACCAGATCCGCAAGCAGATCGCTGACACCACTTCCGACTACGATCGTGAGAAGCTCCAGGAGCGTCTTGCCAAGCTCGCCGGCGGTGTTGCTGTCATCAACGTCGGTGCTGCCACCGAGTCCGAGATGAAAGAGAAGAAGGCCCGCGTTGAAGACGCCCTTCACGCCACCCGCGCTGCGGTCGAAGAAGGCATCGTTGCAGGAGGCGGCACCGCACTCATCCGTGCCACCGCGCTCATCGGTGACCTTGGTCTCAAGGGAGACGAAGCCACGGGTGCAAGCATCATCATTTCCGCGATCGAATCGCCCCTCCGTCAGCTTGCGGCCAACGCAGGCATCGAAGGTGCTCTGATCGTTGAGAAGGTGAAGAATGCCAAAGGCAATGAAGGCTACAACGTCGCCACCGGCGAGTATGTTGACCTCATCGAAGCTGGTGTTGTGGACCCGACCAAGGTGACTCGTTCTGCTCTTCAGAACGCGGCCTCGATCGCCGGCCTCATGCTCACCACCGAGTGTCTCATCACCGACCTCCCCGAGCCGGAAGCAGCCGGCGGCGGTGACCACGGTCACGACCACGGCGGCATGGGCGGCATGATGTAAGTCATTGCTCCTCGCAAAAAATTCAAAAGCCGGACGGGAAACCGTCCGGCTTTTTTGCGGGTGAATAGTGCAGAAGACTGCCGTTGATCGCAGGGATGAATCTGATTCTGTCTGACAGGCTTGTTTTTAGATTGTTAGAGCGAAGTTGGTTTGCCAAAGTGCTTTCCTAGACCATGAAACACACGCTCACATCCGCTTTCTACTTCTGTGCAATCCTCTCGTCTCCGGCGGCCATTATTTGGACCGGTGCGACCAATAATGATCCGTTTGAGGATGCGAACTGGGATTTTTCCGGCTCGGCTGTCGCGGCAGTTGATTCCAATGTGAGCATTGCTGATGATGTCACCATTACCGGTGGGAACCTTGTCATGCCCAATCTCGCGGGGCAGGTTCGGCTGCAACTTGGCAATGGCTTCACGATGACGCTCGACAATTCAACGATTGGCTTGGTTGGCGGGGGGAACGACGGAGCGGGCGGAGAGCCCGCAGGTACCGGAGTGAATATCAATCTTCTCAATGGCAGTGAGCTGAATACCTTCTTTATTGTCAATGGCGTCGCGTTGGACATCGATGCGACCAGTTCGGCAACCTTCGGAGGAGGAGGAAATCCGGTGAACCTTTCGACCGTCAATTTGACCTCCGGATCTGTTCTCGCCTTTTCGGCAGAGACCCCGGCGCAATTTACAACCGAGCATCTCAGCAAGGTGACCGTGAATGGAGCTCCAGCTGTTGATGGCGTGAATATTGTGATCGAAGCCTTCAATGGAGCCTCCGGTTCAAGAATCACCGTGATTCCCGAGCCCTCTTCCTCTCTTCTGATCGTGCTGGGCGGGCTTGCTTTCACCGCCCGACGCCGTCAGTAATTCCCTATTTCAAAACTCTCTCGAAGAGGTGGCCTCTTGATGGGAGCCACCTCTTTTTTGACCCGTCCCTCGATGAAGTTACTGAACGCCATTTATTTTAGCCTTGCTGCGGGTGTTTTGCCGGGAGGGATGTCTGCTCATGGCGCGGATGTCATGATCAGTGAATTCCTCGCTTCCAATGTATCGGGAATTACCGATGAAGACGGGGATCATTCCGATTGGATTGAGTTGAAGAATGTCGGTGCTGCACCGGAGGATCTGACAGGGTGGTCTTTGACAGATCATCGCCTCGAACCGATAAGATGGGTGATTCCCTCCGTGACTCTTGCTGCGGGGGAAGAGCTTCTGATCTTTGCTTCGGGAAAGGATCGAGCGGTTCCAGGCCAGGAGCTTCATACCGATTTTAAATTGAGTGCTTCCGGTGAATACCTGGGACTCATTGGCCCTGATGGTGTCACCGTGGAGGCGGAATTTGCGCCGACCTTTCCGGTCCAGTATCCCGATGTTTCCTATGGCGTTGGAACACCGGGAGGGACTACGGTCCCGTTGGTCGGGCCGGAAGCACCATTGCGTTATCGGGTTCCGTCGGATGATTCGGAAGACGCCGGTGGCGCCAATTCTTTTCATGAACGCGCTTTTGATGACAGTGGATGGAATGCCGCCGGACTGGGAATCGGCTATGCCACCACTCCAAACAGCGATCCTTACGACGACTTTATCGGAGCCGGGGGAGACATTCAAAGTGAACTCTATCAGCAAAATACCTCGGTCTATCTTCGGATTCCCTTCACGGTGGATGATCCTGCCGCCGTCACCGCACTATTCTTCAGCGCCCGTTACGATGATGGCTTCGCGATTCACATCAATGGGAGTCCCATCCTGACTTCGGTGACAGCCCCAACGGATGGGATCTGGGATTTTGAGGCCCGGGCGAGCGGGAACCATAGCGATCGCCTCGCGATTGCCCTGGAGCCTTTTGCGATCAATTTGGCTCAAGTGAACCTGGTTGCCGGAACCAATGTGCTTGCGGTTCATGGCTTGAACAACACACCCACGAGCTCGGATTTTCTTTTCGACTGCGAACTCTCGGCCCAGGTGAGCGCTTCGGGCAGTGCCCGGATCATCTACATGCCGAATCCCACTCCCGGCGCTCCGAATGGGAGTGGCGTGGCCGACCTTGGCCCGGTCATTCGTGCGGTGACCGAGAATCCTCTGCGACCGGATGTTTCCACGCAATCGGTGCTGACAATCACGGCAAGCGTGGTGGAAACAGCCGAGCCAGTGGATCGCGTTGATTTGTATTATCGTCAGGAGTTTGGGGCGGAGAGTTCTCTTGAGATGAGAGACGACGGAATTGCTCCCGATGAAATGGCTGGTGATCAAATCCATACTGCCAATTTGCCGTTGGCGGGATTGCAGCCGGGTGGGATGGTTCGCTGGCGTGTCGAATCGCGTGATATGAACGGTTTGGTTTCCCGGGATCCTCTCTTTTTCGATCCTCTTAATTCACCGGAGTATTACGGGACCGCAGCCATTGATCCCTCCGCCGACTCGGATCTTCCGCTCCTCGAGTGGTTTATTGAAAATCCCTCGGCCGCCAATTCGAGAGCCGGGACGCGGGTGGCGGTTCTTCATCTCGGGAAATTTTACGATAATGTCTTTTGCCGGATTCGTGGTGGGTCATCGGCGGGACTGGCGAAAAAGAGTTACAAATTTGACTTCAATACAGGGCATCATTTTCGGGTCGATGGGAATTTCGCGGGAGTGAGAGCCGAGGAGTTCAATCTGAATACCACGTGGACGGACAAGGCCTATGTTCGGCAGCCCCTGAGCTATCAACTTTACGACCTCGCGGGGTCGCCTGGTTCCGAGTGTTTCCTGATGAGGGTGAATCAGAATGGCAACTTTTTCAGTGTGGCGGCCTACACCGAGCAGGTCGACAAGAGGCTGCTTCGTCGTGAAAAGGGAATCGATGACGATGGTGCTCTTTATAAAATGTTCAATGCGGGAACGAGCGGAACTTCAGGGGTTGAAAAAAAGAACCGTCACTCTGAATCGAATGCCGATCTCTCCGCCTTCCTGAGCGGCATGATGTCCAGTGACACCCCCCTGGAGAACTTCATCTTCGACAATGTCGATCTCCCGCGTCAGCTCAATTATCTTGCCGCGACCGTGCTGACTCAAAACGGCGACAACATGAGTAAGAACTATTACCTCTACCGGGATAGCGAGGGGAGTGGCGAGTGGACCCAGATGCCCTGGGATACCGACCTGACTTTTGGAAGTCATTACATGACCAATGACTCGATTTCACATGATGGAATTTGGGCCGTTGCCGACTATGTTCTGGGAGGGCGCAATGCCAACACGCCCATTTCACCGAGTCATCCGTTTGTCGGGATCCAGGAACTGCCGGCCAACCGGAGCTACAACCGGATCATCGACAAGCTTCTTGAGAACGGGCGTTTCAAGAACATGTTCCGACGTCGTTTGCAGACCTTGATCGATGAAGTTTTGCTTGGAACGGAAATTAATGACCGCATTGATCTGATGGAGACCGCGTTGGGGAATGATGCGGTGCTGGATAAGAACAAATGGGGACAGTTCGGGCAGCAGCAGACCTTGGCGCAGGCAATCGCGGTTCTCGAAAATGATTACCTCACCCCCCGCCGGAATCATCTTTCCGTCACTCATCTTGCTGCAAATGTGGAATCGTATCCGACGCCCCAAACTTCTTCGGCTCTCCTGCCCGGACCCCGGTCGACAGCCCCATCGATTACGATCGCGGCGGTGGAGGCTCGTCCGGTTTCGGGAAACCAGGACGAGGAATACCTTGAGCTTCAGAATTCCGGGAGTGAGGCCGTGGATCTTACCGGGTGGTCAATTTCGGGAGGTGTCGAATTGGAGCTTCTTCCCGGCACCATTATCGAGGCAAACGGCAGTTTGTATCTCAGTCCTGATGTGGCCGTTTTTCGGGCCCGTGGAACGAGTCCAAAAGGCGGGGAAGGGCTGAATGTCGAAGGCAATTATAACGGCCAGCTCTCGGCACGAGGGGAACGTGTGTCATTGCTCTCTGCCGATGGCCTGTTGGTTGATGATTTTTTGACCGACGACAACTCGAGTGAGGCTCAAAAGTATCTTCGAATCACCGAGTTGCATTTCGCCCCCTTGGCAGGAAAGGAATTTGAGTTCATCGAGTTGCTGAATATTGGATCAACAAGTCTCGATTTAACCGGAGTTCAATTCACCGACGGAGTGGAGGCTGTTCTAAGTGGCTCGCTTGCACCCGGTGAGTATGGCTTGGTTGTGGCCAATCCCGCAAATTTCCCGGGGCTTAAGATCGTGGGGACTTATACCGGAGCGTTGAACAATGGTGGAGAGCAACTGACTCTTAGGGATTCGGTGGGTGAAAATATTCTCTCTTTTGATTATGACGGGCAATGGTTCACGGCAGTTCGGAACGGAGGATTCACGCTGGATATTCTCGACGCTTCGGCAGATTGGACGACCTGGGATGAGCCGGTTCGCTGGGCGGTGAGTTGTGAGGTCGGAGGTTCGCCGGGGCTTGTGAACCCGACTCCGCATAGCAATGACTACGGGACTTGGAGCAGGGGATACTTTTCAGAAGCCGGGTTGGCTGATCCGAATTTCAGTGGGCCCATGGCCGATGCCAGTGGAGATGGCACAAGTAACCTGATGAACTACGCTCTTGGACTTGATCCTACCATCGCTCGTTCCGGAAATTTGGCCGAGCTGATTGTCGATCATGATACGGTGGCTCTTCGCTTCTCCCGGCTCCAAAAGACACCTGACATCACTCTCACCGTGCAAGTCTCGCAAGACTTGTCGGGATGGCCCGCCAATGCGGATTTGGTCGGGACGGTTTCCAGCGGAAACGGCACCGAGACCGTCACTTTCGAGAGCCCTCTCATCCTTACCAGCGAAGAACGTCAGTTTCTTCGAATCCACGTCACCCAGAACCCATAACCTCAAAATTCATGAAACCTCGTACAACACTCATTGCAAGTTTCGCTGCTCTATTGGCTTCACCAATGGCCCAGGCCGACTTTTCCGGAGCCGTCATTGCTGACGAACCTTTGGTTTTTTATCGCTTCGAAGAAGATGCAGGAGCGACCACTCTTGCTGACTCCAGTGGAAATGATTTGAACATCGACTATTCAACCCCTTTGGGGACGACTGTTCTCGGTGAGAGTGCTGCGATTGGAAAAGGTGCCCTTTTCCAGGCCGATGCTTCTATTTTTACGCCACTGATGTTGGACCCCTCCGTGGGTGATTTTACCATTGAGGCGGTTTTGAAACCGGACGCCACCCTTGGTGATGGTGTCCCGCTTGCAAACCAGGATGGCACGACCGGACCAGGTCGCAGTAATTTGGTAGTGAATGCCGCGAGCAATTATACCACCTTCTCGGGGGGCGCCACCACCAATTCAGGGGTGACCGCTTTGGCGGACAGCTTCGATCACGTTGTTTTGACTTATGATCAAAGTGCTTCGCTGGAAGCGGGGACGCCAACTTTTCGTTTTTACGTGAATGGTGAGGCTGCCGGAACCAGCGAGGTCATCCCGGAAGCGGCCAATGGGAATTGGATTATTGGTTCCAACAAGAATCAGGCGACGCAGTTTTTTGCTGGAATTCTCGACGAGATCGCAATTTACGACAAACGCCTTGATGATCCGGACGGAGATGGAGACGTGGCCGACTCGCGCGTCACGGCTCACTACAAAGGTTTTTTAGCGGACTCCGATACCTTGGTGACTTTGGCGAGCGACTTTGACTATCGCGATTCCGGTCAGAGCGCCGAATTGACTTGGTTGGTTTCCCCGGCACTGACTTCCCTGACGATCGACGATGGGAACGGGCCGCTTGATGTTCTTCCCAATACGACCGACTGCCTTGGTTCGCTGATTGTTTCCCCGACAGCCTCGACCACCTACACCTTAACCGGAGTTGGCCCGGTTGGATCCGAATCGCTGGAAGTTCTGGTCACTGTCGATGAGCCCGCTGTGATTGATCGCTTTACGACAAGTATCGACAATGTCCCCAAGGGCGGTGCGATCACCCTTTCCTGGCAGGTGACCAATGGAACCACGGTTGAAATTGACAATGGTGTGGGCCCGGTTGATCCCATTTCCGGAAGTGTCGAAGTCGTGGTGGATGCCGACACGACCTACACGCTCAGTGCCACCAACTCGCAGGGGACTGAAACCGGGCAAGTGGTAATCTCCATCTTTACGGTGGATGATCCCACCCTGATCGCTCATTGGAAAGTGGGGGAAACTGCCGGAGAAACCGGTGGGACCACTCTCCTCGCGGAGACCGGGGAGATGTTCCATGGTAACTTTGTGGGAACGACAGCCTTCGACACGACGGATCCAGCACCGGTGCCTGGCGGCTCCACGGCATCCATTTCCTTCGACGGTGCAAACAGCTGGGTTGAAATCACCAACTTCACTGGAATCGGCGGAAGCGCGGCCCGAACCCTCGCATTCTGGTTCAAGGGAGGTGCGCAGACCAATAACCACGCAACCCTTGTTGGCTGGGGGACGGGAGGAACCACCAATCGATTTGATACCCGGATCAATACCGCGGGGATCGGACAGATCCGTACCGAGGTCGCTGGTTCGGGGAGCAATGCCACGACCACGATTACGGATGATGTCTGGCACCACTGTGCGGTGGTTGTCGATCCAAGCGTTGGAACGACGATCGGAGACATTCAATTCTACCTTGACGGGGTGTTGGATCCCCTGACGGTCTCAGGGGGGACCGCGATCAACACCACGACGACGAATCCTGTTCTGATTGGGTATTCACCGGGCATCGCAAACCGCGCCCTCACCGGGAAGATGGATGACATTCGCATCTACAGCCGGGCGCTCACCGCGGCTGAGATTGAAGCCCTCATCACACCCCTTGATGTCACGCTTGAGATCACGGGAATCAGACGACTTGAAAACGGGTACGTGGAGCTCACCTGGACCGGTGCCCCCGGTGAGTATTTTCTTGAGTATTCAAGCGACCTGACCGGGGAGAGCTGGTCCGAGATCAGTGACAGTGAAGTCATTGAAGAGGGCCAAACTACAGCCACTTCTGTCGATGATTTTATCGCCCCCAATGCGGAGAGCACCAGGATCTTCTACCGCTTTAGGCCTGCCGAGTGATCGATTCGTATTACGGGAAGAATTTGCAGAAGTCATCACGATGTTTGGTCGCGGTGGCTTTTTTGTGGAAATCTGCGTGAGTTCTCTTTTAAAACGATTCTCGCTTTTGTAGTCTGGGGAACCACTTTGAATTCCATGAACTCTGAATCCAATCAGCATCAGCAGTCTCAAATTCCTCCAACGAATCAGCAGGGACAAGATCCTCCCGCGCAGGCTCCGGTTGTCGCCTTGGCACCACCACCCGGAGGTGGAGCCAAGCCCTGGATCATCATGTCGATCCTCGTTGCCTTGATCGGGCTCGGCCTTTGGCTGGTCATGGGGATGAAGAAGGATGGGGAAGAGGAGCCGAACACAAAGAAGGAGGAAAAGGTGGAGAAGGCCGCCCCGCGGGCAAAGCCACGCGTGGCCGAGACAACGACCGAACGGCCATTGAAAAGTGAGATGGCAAACCTTTCTTCAAAGAATCGGGACGCCTTTCCAAAAAATGTCGGGCAATGGGTCAATCTTAAGGGCGAGATCCGTATCGGGGATAAAGATGGTGTCCTGATATTCAAGGATCCAGCCAAAATGAGAGGCCAACTTGTCAAAGGCTCGGCAGAGCATCTCTCGGGAAAACTGGTCAAGGTAATTGGCTGGATGGTGTCCGGGGAAAAGATTCAGATTGATGGAATCTTTGACATCTCCGTGATTGATCCCATGGATTTGCTTCCAAAGAAAGACGTGTATACCTTGGCGGATGCCGAACAGTTGGTGAACTTGAGGAACACGAAGGCAACCTTTAAAGGGAAAGTCGAAAGCGTGCGGGTTTCCAGTGACGAGAAAAAACTCTACCTGGTTTTTGAGGGGAGCAGCTATCAGTTCTATGGCAGTGGCTTGATCGAGAAGCTCGAGAAGAACGAAGTGACCGAAGAGGTCCTCAAGGAACTCATTGGTAAAACGATCAAGTTGAAGGGGAAGCTTGAGTATAAGAAAATGGAAAATGTGGAGCGAATTTCCATCACTTTCGAGAAGAAGGACGCCTACGAGATTGTCGAGTGAAGGGCCGCCTTTATGAAAGGAGCGGTGACGGATTCCTTTGATTTGGCGACTTCTTCGGGAGTGCCTTTCGCGACGATGATGCCGCCCTTTGGCCCGGCTTCGGGGCCGATGTCGATCATGTGATCGGCCTCCGCGGCGAGATCCATGTGATGCTCGATGACGATGACGGTGTGTCCTTCGTCGACAAGGCGATGGAGGACGTCGGTGAGGCGGGCGACATCTTGTTGATGGAGTCCGATGGTGGGCTCTTCGATGAGATAGAGGTTGGTGTTGACGGGGCCGACGTCGGTGATTTTTGGCCGGCCTTTTGTCAGTTGCGTGACGAGCTTGAGGCGCTGGGCTTCACCGCCGGAAACGGTGGGGGAAGGCTGGCCGAGGGTGAGGTAGCCCAAGCCGGTTTCGGCAAGAAGTTGGAGGGGTTTTTGGAGCTTGGGGTGGGCTGAAAAGAATTCGGCGGCGGTTTTGATATTGAGGTTGAGAATATCGCCGATGGTGAGGCCGTTGTAGCGGATTTCCAGCGTGGCTGGATTGTAGCGATCGCCCAGACAGGCTTCGCAGTCGATCCAGGTGGTGGGGAGGAAGTCCATCTCGAGTTTGATCCGGCCGTTGCCCTTGCATTCGGGACATTGCCCTTCCTTGTTGTTGAAAGAAAAACGGGAAGCGGTGTAACCGCGCATGCGGGACTCGGGGAGTTGGGCGAAAAGGGCCCGGATGTGATCGAAGAGTTTGACGTAGGTTGCGGGACAGGAGCGGGAGGTTTTTCCGATGGGTGATTGGTCGACTTCGTATCGGTATTTGAAGATGTCGAAGCCTTTCGCCGATTGGTAGTTGCCACTCTTTCCCTCGGTCATCGCTTCGGAAATACAGCCACGCATGAGCGATGATTTTCCAGAACCGGATACGCCGGTGAGGACGGTGAGACGACCGAGGGGGATTTCGACATCGATGTTTTTGAGGTTGTTGGCGGTGCAGCCCTTGAGTTGGAGCCAGTTCTTTTTGGCCTTGAGGATCTTGCGGCGTTGGCCCCGCGAGGGGTGGACGAGAGGATTCTTTAAAGCCTGAATGGTGGGGGAATTCGCACTACCGGCCTTCTTGGTGGGCTTGCCTTCGAAGACGATTTCTCCGCCTTCGACGCCGGCGCCGGGACCAAGGTCGATGAGGTGGGTTGCGGCCCTAATGGTGTCTTCGTCGTGTTCGACGAGAAGGAGGGAGTTTCCTTTTTCCTTGAGAGCTTGAAGGGTGCCGAGGAGAGCGGTGTTGTCCCGGGGATGAAGGCCGATGGTTGGTTCATCGAGAATGTAGAGCACGCCCTGGAGATTCGAGCCGAGTTGGGCGGCGAGGCGGATGCGCTGGGACTCGCCGCCGGAGAGGGTGGTGGCGGAACGGTCGAGCTGGAGGTATCCGAGGCCGACATGATCGAGGAATTCGAGCCGCTGGATGATCTCGGGAAGGATGTCACGGGAGATGGCGAGATCGCGTCCTTTGAACTTAAAGGCTTGTATGACGTCGCGGGCATTTTGGACGCTGAGAGCGGAAAGGTCGGGAAGCGATTGGCCGGCGATGAAAACGTGGCGGGAGGTTTCGCGGAGACGGGCACCGTGGCAGTCGGGGCAGATTTTTTGCTCTTCGGGATCGGCTTTGGCGGCGCGTTTTTCTTCGTGGATCTCGGCTTCGGCTTCGGAGTTGAAGCCTTTTGTGTCGAGTGTTCTTGTGGTGACATGGCCGTAGCCGCGGCAGGTTTTGCACCAGCCGCGAGGGGAGTTGAAGGAGAAGTGGTGAGGGTCGAGTTCTTCGAAGGATTCGCCGGTGGTTGGGGAAACACGGGCGGTGGAGAAGGTGTGGAGGTCGCCTTTTTCGGTGAGGACACGAAAGGTCCCTTTGCCGTATTGCAGGGCGATGGCGAGGTGGTCGTTGATCGTTTTGTCGCTCTTTGAAACGCTGGCGACGACGAAGTCGATGTCGTGGGCCTTGTGACGGGCGAGGGGTTGGAAGTCCGAGGTTGCGATGAGCTTGCCATCGATGAACATTTCCTCGAAGCCGGCCTTTCCGGCGGCGGCGGCATATTCCTTGTGGAAGCCTTTGCGGGCTTTGAGAACGGGGGAGAGGAGGCGAAGGGAGGTGTGTTTTTTGAGGAGCTTGCCGAGCTGTTCACCGATGGCTTCGGGGGTTTGTGAGATGACGGCTTCGCCGGACTGCGGGCAATGTTGAATGCCGAGCTTGGCATAGAGCAGGCGGAGGAAGTGGTAAATTTCCGTGACGGTGCCGACGGTGGATTTGCCGCCGCCACGAGAGATCCGTTGCTCGATGGCGACCGTGGGAGGGAGGCCGGTGATGAGGTCGAGGTCGGGTTTCTCCAGTTGGCTCGCAAATTGGCGGGCATACGGGGACATCGAGTCGAGGAAGCGACGTTGGCCTTCGGCAAAGATGACGTCGAAGGCGAGAGTGGATTTCCCGGATCCGGAGAGCCCGGAGACAACGACAAATTCGTGGTGGGGAATGGTGACCTCGATGTTTTTGAGGTTGTGGTGGCGGAGTCCGTGAATGGCAATCTCGGGCTTGGAAACTGCGTGACGTGATTTGGGGGCTTTTTTTGAGGGGTTTGAGGCAGGAGGTGCGAGAGCCCGGCCGGTGTGGGTTTTCTTTTTGGCGAGTTGTTTCGGGGAACCTTCGAAGACGATTTGGCCGCCGTTTTGCCCGGCCTCAGGGCCAATCTCGATGACGTGGTCTGCGTTTTTGATGACGTCGGTCTGGTGTTCGATGACGAGGAGGGAGTAGCCAATGTCGACGAGGCGATGGAAGACGGTGAGGAGCTTTTCGATGTCGATGAAATGAAGTCCGGTGGTGGGTTCGTCGAGGATCAGGAGGGAATTGACGCTGCCGCTGGTGGAGGTGAGGAGCTGGCAGAGTTTGAGGCGCTGGGCTTCGCCACCGGAGAGAGTGTTGAGGGGTTGGCCGAGGCGGAGGTAGCCGAGTCCGGTCTCGGAGAGGGGTTGGAGGGCCTTGCGGGTTTTGGAGAGGAGGAGATTTTCGCGATTGGTGAGGCCTGCGATTTCCTCAAGGAAGGTGAGCGCTTCGGAAGCGGTCAGTTGGAGGAGGTCGACGACGGATTTCCCGTGGTATTTGTAGGCCTGGGCGGCGCGGGTGAAGCGGGTGCCCTGGCATTCCGGACAGGTGAGGTAGAGGTCGGAGAGGAATTGCATTTCGACCTTTTCGAATCCGTTGCCTGCGCAACGTTGGCAGCGGCCGGGGCCGGCGTTGAAGGAAAAGTAGCCGGGGGTGAGATCGTTGGCTTTGGCGGCAGGAGTTTGGGCAAGGAGTTGGCGGAGGTGTTCAAAGGCACCGAGAAGGACGGCGGGGGTCGACCGGGGGGTGCGGGAGAGGGGGGATTGGTCGATGAGTTCCACGCCATTGAGTTCGGCGATTCCAGTGATCTCGCCCGGGGCGGGTTCATCATCGATCACGATGCCAAAGTGGCGGGCCAGATTGTTGTGAATGATGGGATGGGCGAGGGTGGATTTTCCCGAGCCGGAGACGCCGGTGAGGCAGGTGAAGACCCCGAGGGGAAGGTCGAGGGAGAGGTTGTGGATGTTGTTGGCCGAGGCCCGGCGGATTTCGAGGAAG
The DNA here is from genome assembly GCA_937916505.1 of uncultured Verrucomicrobiales bacterium. Classification (GTDB taxonomy): domain Bacteria; phylum Verrucomicrobiota; class Verrucomicrobiia; order Verrucomicrobiales; family Akkermansiaceae; genus SW10. Next base: position 34,393 of record CALFSW010000472.1, read on the forward strand.
GCTTTTGGTTTGCGGAGTTTTTTCGGCAGGGGGATTTGTTTTTTTCCGGAGAGGTATTCCAGGGTGGGGGAATTTGTGGACTTGGTCGTGTGAACGTTGCCCTGGAAGGTGATTTGGCCGCCGTGTTCGCCAGCTTGCGGGCCCATATCGATGAGATGGTCGGATTGGCGCATGACGGCTTCGTCGTGCTCGACGACAACGAGGGTGTTTCCCTTGTCGCGGAGGTCGTGCATGACCCTGGTGAGGCGGTCGATGTCGCGGTGGTGGAGACCGACGGTGGGTTCATCGAGGACGAAGAGAGTTTGGGTGAGGGCGGAGCCGAGGCAGGTGGTGAGGTTGACGCGGGCAATTTCGCCGCCGGAGAGAGTGCGCGCGGGACGGTCGAGGGTGAGGTAGCCGAGTCCGACCTCGGCGAGGTATTTGAGACGGGAGGTGATCTCGTTGAGAACGAGGTCGGTGGTCTTATCGAGGGGGGCGTGGGAAGTGGCGACGCCTTCGAAGAAAAAGAGGAGTTGGTCGAGGGGGATGTGCCAGAGATCGGGGAGGGTTTTCCCGAGGATTTTGAAGTGGAGGGCATCCGGTTGGAGGCGGGTGCCCTGGCAATCGGAGCACTCGGTGTAGGCCCGGTAGCGCGAGAGAAAGACGCGGACGTGCATCTTATAAGCCTTCGTTTCGAGCCAATCAAAGAATCCCTGGATGCCATACCAGCGTCCTTCCTGCCAAAGGGATTCGGATTGCTCGAGAGATGAGAGCGGGGACTTATTACTGCGTTCGCCGTACTTCACCCATCGTTGTTGATCGGGTTCAAGTTCGTTCCAGGGGGTGTTGGGGTTGATGCCGACCGCTTTACAATTTCGGAGGAGATCTCGTTGGCAGTCTTCCCCGCGCTCGCCCTGGAAAGGTTTGACGGCTCCATCGCGAAGAGAGAGAAGGTGATTGGGAACCGCTTTGTCGAGATCGATACCAATGACCCGGCCGAAGCCGCGGCAATTGTTGCAGGCTCCAAGGGGGGAATTGAAGGAGAAGAGGGAGGAGGTGGGCTTGACGAGAGGGGACCAGGATGTTGTGAAATTTGAGATTTTGGATTTGAGATCCGAGGATTGAACAGATGCCTTGCCTTTGCCCAGGGTGAGGGCTTGCTCGAAGGCCTCGGTGAGGCGGGATTTATTCCGGGAGGTCACCTTGAGGCGGTCCTGAATGATGAGGACCTTGGTGGGAAGTTTTTTGAGGGTTGGCGGCGAGTCCGTCCGGATGACTTCACCGTTGAGGAAGATGCGGAGGTATCCTTGTGAATTTAAGAAAGGGAAGAGGTCTCCGGGCGAGGTGTCCGATGGGACGGGAATGGGGAAGAGGACGAGAATGGTCTCATCGGAGTGCTTCCCGAGGACGTTGGAGAGGATGGATTGGGGCGTGTCCGGTCGGACTTCTTCGCCGGTGGCGGGGTGATATCCTTTGGCGAGGCGGGGGTAGAGGAGTTTGAGGTAATCATTGACCTCGGTGAGGGTGCCGACGGTGGAGCGGGTGGTGCGGATGGTGTTCTTTTGCTCGATCGCGATGGCGGGAGGGATGCCGTCGATGCGGTCGACTTCCGGCTTGTCCATGCGGTCGAAGAACTGGCGGACATAGGGGGAAAAGGTTTCCACGTAGCGGCGCTGGCCTTCGGCGTAGAGAGTGTGGAAGGCGAGCGAGGATTTTCCGGATCCGGATGGCCCGGTGATCACGGTCAGTTTTCCGATTGGGATCTCGAGATCGAGGTTCTTTAAATTGTGCTGACGGGCACCTAGAATGCGTATTGAGTTGTCGGCAGCTTTTTTTGGCACGGGGCGAACTTAGCGTGGGGGTATCAAGGCGCAAGTGGATGCTCTTTATTCCTATCAGTCCTGATTCATAAACCCATTTGAGTCCAGGGCGTTTGGTTGGCTGGGCTATTCTTGGATGGGGGCTGCGGTTTTGATGA
>CALFSW010000473.1 GCA_937916505.1 uncultured Verrucomicrobiales bacterium
GATGGCGTAAAACGCGGCCATGAAGAGGAAACACCATCCCCCGCTGAAGAGCACCCAGCTCGGCGTCCAAATGCGTTTCACGATCGGGCAGAGGCCCAACCGGGATAGCAATTCACCGAGAACAAAGCAGCTGACCGAAGCAAAGAGAAGGCGCTTCATTCGTTCTTTGGGCAGGAGCCCGGCCTTCAGCCAGTTTCCCGCAAGGAGTCCGAGGAGCATCGTGGCCAGCGTCGGGATAAAGCTCAGAGTGAGATAGCCTCCCCCATTGACGATATAAGTTGTCGGCCGTGGGAAGAGATTGAGAAACCAGCGGTCGAAAGCTGATCCCAAGTTGAGGTGCTTGTTCCAATGGGCCGCGAAGCCCTCGGCGTGATGAGGCCAGTCCGCCGACGCGCCTGCAGCAGCGTAGTCGAATCCCGCTCCGGGAAGCGGATAGAGCGCCCAAGCCAACCAGTATCCCCCCAGGATGACGCCGAGCGCGATCAGGTGTGTCCGAAAAGAACGCATGCGCAGCAGGAACAGAAAAGGGTAGCCGAGACCGATCTGGGAAAGGGTGTCTTCAAAAGTCCAGTTGGTCTGCTCACGGGCCACGGAGCGAAGAAAGACGCCCAAGAGGATCAACAAGAGGGATCGCCACACCGCATGTCCGAACATCGTTCGGGTGGACTGGCCCCTCGCCATCCGGCTCGCGATGGAGAAGGGCAAGGCGACACCCACCAGAAAGGAGAAAGAAGGTTGAATGAGGTCGTGCAGGGAGCAGCCCATCCACTGGACGTGACTCTGATGATACCCCAGCAGATGCCACAAACCACTTTCCGGAAAGGCGCGGGCCACCTGTGCCAGATGCAGGACCTCGGCCATCATCAGGAACATCACCAATCCCCGAAAGGCATCGATGGACGCAATGCGTTCCCGCGGCGTGGCAAGTGGTGACGGAATTTCCATGACGACGAACCTATACCAAGGAGAAGAATTGGATGGAAGACCATCCTCATTAACACAAGTATTTTGCTTCAACGGGATGCCGGAATTTGTTTCCCGGCATGCGGCGGGGTGGCCTCATTTCACTAGCGGATGAAATGAGATAGTTCGCCCATGAGAAACCCAACCCCCATCGCAACCGCACCGAGGACTAAAACGCGTCCACCAGCCTTAAGCCAGGATGCCTTCGAATACTTGGTGGTATATGCGCCAATTCCAAAAAGACCTATTAGAGTAATGATCACCGAGACGGTCATGGCACTTTGCAAGGGCAGGAGAAAATACGCCAAAAGTGGTAAAAGCCCCCCAAGGATGTAGGAAAAAAACATGAAGACACTGTTTCGAAAAGCAAGCGATGGCTTATGCGTGATGAGCAGCTCACGATAAGCCATTTCCTTAAGCATGAGTGTGGGATCCTTTGCGGCAACGTCGGACATCTCCAGGGCAATCTCCTCTGGCCAGCCATCACGTATGAACATCTGAATCAGTTCACTTTTCTCCTGCTGTGGAAACTCCGCTATTTCCTCTTTTTCTTCCTCTATCCTCCTTTGATTCACGTCATATTCAGAACGGTTGGAAAGATAAGAACCGATGCCCATGGAAATCGACTCAACCGAGATGATCACCATGCCGGACAAAATAACGGTAAAGTGATCCTGACTTCCAATGGCGATACCGGTGATGGCCCCCAAGGTAGAAACCATGCCATCCTGCATCCCGAAAACAACTTCCCGAATCGTGGAACTGACGGATGTCGTGCGATGATGATCGTAGATGGTCATGGTATTTGGTGCCGGGTAGCTGCAAATCTCTTTTTGTAGGCTGCGGATGATCCCTTTTGAATTTCATATTCTTAAAAAAAGAGGTCCGGCGTCAAGCAG
>CALFSW010000474.1 GCA_937916505.1 uncultured Verrucomicrobiales bacterium
CCGTCAGACCGGTAAGTCCGTAATGGGACTCGGGCTCATCTTCTTTGGCATGGGCCTCATGAGCGAAGCCACCAGCCCTTTGCGCGATCACCAACCGTTCATCGACATGATGGCGAGGATGGACAACCCGCTTCTTGGCATTCTGGTGGCGGCCGCCTTCACCGCATTGGTGCAAAGCTCATCGGCAACAACCGGCATCGTCATCGTCCTCGCTCTGGATGGGTTTATTTCCCTGGAGGCCGGCATCGCCCTCGCCTTCGGCGCGAACCTCGGAACATGTATCACCGCGGCCCTCGCGGCCCTTGGAAAACCGGCGGAGGCCAAGCGGGCCGCCGTTGTTCATATCGTGTTTAATCTGGTCGGAGTCGCTCTCTGGTTTGGGTTCATTCATCACCTCGCCGATTGGGTCCGGGCGATCTCTCCCAACCATTCCGAGCTCGAGGGCAAGGAACGGCTCGCCAAAGAGGTTCCCCGCCAAATCGCCAATGCCCACACCCTTTTCAATGTCGCCAACACTTTTATTTTCATTTGGTTTACTCCCTTGTTCGTCAAACTCGCCCGCTTCATCATCCGGGACAAACCCAAGGTTCTTCCCAAAGAAGCCAAACCCAAATTTCTTGACCCCGTGCTCCTGGACACTCCCGCCATCGCGATTGACCGGGTCCGAATGGAAGTCTGCCACCTGGGCGAACTCGTCCTTTCCATGCTCGAGAACCCGAAGGGAGAGCGCATCAAGCTGGCTCAATTCAGCTCCCATCAACTCGTTAAAACCGCAAACGACGCCGAACTTCTCTCGGTTGAAATCCTCAGCTACGCCCGCAAGATCTCAGGTGACGTCTTGAACGAAGAGAAGGTCCGGGAACTGCCTGACTTGCTCGATGTCACAAACCAGCTCCGTGGCATCGCCGACACAATCGCAAACAATCTCGGCACACTCATTAAAGAGTGGCGCTCTTCCCGGCTGCATGCCAGCGACGGCACTCAAACCAGAATTCGCTCGGTCCATCGACACGTCACCCACGCCCTCCACGACGCCATGGCGGCAGTGGGAGGGAATGATCAGGAGGCCGCGAACAGAGTCATTAATTTAAAACTCCCACTCTATCAGGAGATCGATGATCTCGGCGCCTACCTTGGATCACGATTGCGAAGCCACGATCCAAACCGGGTGGAGGTCTACCGCCTCGAGAGCCGGGTTTTGGAAATCGAGCGCCGCATCTACTATTTTGCCAAACGCATCGCCCAAACGGTCATCACCGAACCGAAGAACCGGGAAGAGCCCGCGATACCGGCCCCGGATCCCGGGGACCCCAATTAAAATATGCCCCTCGACCCGTCAGAATTCCGGCAGCGGACCCGCTTCATCGTAAAGCTCGGGCGCGCCTTGCATGACTGCGGCTCGACCAGCGAACGGATCGAGCGCCACCTCACCAGCGTCACCACGATGCTTGGCCTCAACGGAAGTTTCCTCATCAGCCCGACCACTTTCACCTGTGCCTTTTGGGAAGAAGATGAACTCGATCAATTTGTCCACATCGAACGCGTCGAACCCGCCGACTACAATCTGGGACGGCTCTGGGAGATCGACCATCTCGTCGAAAACATGGAATTGGGGAAAACGAACTTCGCCGATGGACTCGACGCATTGCAAGGCCTCAATGAAGCCCCTCCCAACTACTCCCTTCCCGTCGATACCGCGTCCTGGTTTCTGACCGGCGGTTGCTTTGCCATGCTTCTCTCCGGCAATCCATGGAACGCGGTCGCAGCCCCCTTCATTTCTGTTCTGATCTTTCTAATCGTGCGCCAGACCTCACGGCATCCCAGCTGGAAACAAGTCGCCACCATCATCGGCGCGATGGCCGCCGGGCTCCTTGCCAGTGGAGTGGCCGCCGCAGGCCTGCCCATCAATCCGGCCCTGGTGGTGCTTTCTTCCATCATTATTTTCATTCCCGGGTTGGCCCTCACGGTGTCCCTCACCGAGATCTCGGCAGGGCATCTCATCTCCGGCTGCTCGCGACTCGTTGATGCCGTGATGACCCTCTTGAAGCTCTTCTTCGGAGCGGTCAGCGGCATCGCCCTGACCCGTTTTTTCTTTGATGCCGTTCCACAAATTTTTGCAAACGTGGCAAACCTCTCCGAGATGCCGTCCTGGCGGGTTTGGCCGGCCTTGCTCGGACTCGCCCTCTCGCTGGGAGTCGGCCTCAACATCCCGCGTCGACGGGTTGGTTGGGGAGTACTCGCCGTGCTCATTGCCTTCACTTCGGCCACCCTCGGAGAAAAACACTTCGGCATGTTTGCCGGGGTCTTTTTGGGAGCTCTGGCCGTCGGCCTCTACGCCAATCTGTTCGCACGTCTCACACGTGGACCGGGCTCTGTCCTCATGACCTACGGGGTCATCGTTCTGGTTCCTGGAAGCAAGGTTTACTCCATCCTCAACCAGTGGGTCTCGGGCGAAACCATCCTCCCCAGCCAAAGCGGCAGTACTGCTCTCATGGCCTTCGTCGCCCTCACCGCAGGACTTCTTTTCTCCAATGCTTTCCTTCCCGCGAGGAAGAGTCTTTAGGAAAGATTTTCACTCATACTCCCACTTCATGATCCAAGGATCTCCGGTGCGCTTTTGCTCGGCCTTGAGGCGGTCTTTATACTTCGCGAGCACCTCGGCATGGGCCGGGTCCCCGGCGAGGTTGCGGCTTTCATTGGGATCGGAGGCGATGTCGAAGAACTCGAACTGCGGGCGGTTGATATAGGAATCCACCGTCCGGCCACCGTAGTCGGCGTCCTTGCCTTTCTCCCATTGGGCCTGCCAGGTCGCCGCGACCCAGAGATCGGAGGCAAAGGGGTAAGGCTGCCGGTAGGCGATGTTCCAAATGAGTTTGTATTTGCGGTCACGGATGACGCGCATGGGGTAATACATTTGAATTTCGTGGAAGGTGTGGGAGGCGGAGATTTCGTCCCAGCCCTTGGGATTCGTCTCGGTGAGAATGGGGAGCCACGAACGTCCGTGATACTTGCGAGGGGCCTTCCCGGGATTTTCGCCAACGCCGCCTTTTTCAAAAGAGAGGGGCTTGGCGGGAGCGGTCTTCTTTTGATTCAAAGCACCGGCGAGATCCAAAATGGTGGGGGTGATGTCGGCATGTGAAAGCATCGCTTCGCTGGTCATCCCCTTCTTCGTCGCGCGGGGATCACGGACGATGAACGGAACCCGCAAACCGGCTTCATAGACGGTCGTCTTGGCACCGGGAAAGGCCATCCCGTGATCAGCGGTGAAGATAATAACGGTGTTGTCCCACTTGCCGTTCTCCTTAAGGAGCTCAATGAGGCGGCCCAAGCCCTGATCAATGCGTGAGCAGGATTGGTAGTAGTTGGCAATCTCGGCGCGCGACTCCGGGGTGTCGGGCAGGAAGCCCGGCACGATGACTTTTTCGGGGTCGTAGAAGACCTCTTTCACCCCGGGATATTCCTTCTTATCGGGAAGGTTTCCAAAGCGATCAGGCTTATGCTTCCCGGGGAAGGTCTTATCCTTGCCACCACCACGGTGGGGATCGGAAGTCGCGAAGTAGAGGAAGAAAGGCTGGTCGCTTTTCTCTTCAAAAACCGGCTGGCAGGCCTCTGCCATCTGCGTGGCATTGCGGGCGTTGCCTTTGAGATATTGGTCAAAATGAAAGACCGACTCGGGCGCGACGTGGAGCTTGCCAATTTGCACGGTGCGATAGCCGGCCTGGGCCATCAATTGCGGGAGGGCAAAGGCCTTCATCGCCGCGAACGACTCAAACTTGTGGAAGTGATGGGTGTGCCCGTACTGCCCGTTGAAGTGATTATGCAGGCCGCTCAAAATGACCGAGCGGGAAGCGGAACAGGAAGCCGTGGTGGCGAAGACCTGGGTAAACATCGTGCCTTCCTTGGCGAGGGCATCGAGGTGCGGAGTTTGAATCACGGAATTCCCATAACATCCGGCGACCGGCGATTGATCATCGGTGACGAAGAGAATGACGTTGGGTTGCCCGGCACCCGCTGCCGGAAGAAGAGCCAAGAAGAAGAGGAAGAACAATCTCATGGCTGAAGGCTCGGGACTTTTCCTCTCCCGGTCAATCCGGCAAAATCTACTCCACCGCCCCGAAGGTGAACTTTGATCTCTCGTGGAAGAATTTCATCCCCAGGTCGGGATGAATCCCGGCGAGGCCAAATAACATGGAAGCGAAGTCGATGGACTCGATTCTCATGGGACGCCAATCCGGCTTTTCGAGACTGAAGCGAGGAAGAAGGTCACCGACGGGAGTTTTTAAACGTCGGGCTGAATTTCGAGAGAGTTTGAGAAGGTCTTCCCGTGCTTCCGGCATCGCCGGCATAAAACCGGCGATGATACGGGGTGAAACGACACGGCCGGGGTTTCGATCGTAGCTTGCCGCCACATACCCCTTGTCGGGTGTCACCCCGGCTCCCGCTCCCCAAAGATGACCTTTTCCCTTTCTTCGATCTGCTTGTCCTTGGGCGAGAACGAACTTTCGATAGCGTGGATCGAGGGTGCAAGGATGGCTCAGGTAGAATGGAAACTGGATGATGAATGACGGCTGGGGTGTCTTCCGGGGCTCGGCAAGCAGGCGTATGCCGTCGTTGTTCCAGGTCGGCATTTGAGCGATGGTGATGATCTTGCTACCGGCTCGCTTCTGGACCTGGGCCTCTTGAATCAGCCAGGCGAGGAGATAGTATTCATTGAACATCTGGGTGACGGTTCGAGGTTTCGGTTTGCCCTCCTCCATCACCATGTGCAGCCGGCTCCCGTCGGGACGGGCCAAAGCGACCTCCCAATCAATGGAGTTCCACAGAAGGTCTGCTTCTTTTTTAATCCCGGGGTCGTCAAAGGTGTTTCGGCAAAAGAGCGCTCCGACGACCATGATCGCGGTGTCGATGGTTGAATGCTCCGACTGACTCGCGCCTGTTTCGGCCGAGAAGAAGTGCCCATAAAAACCGGCCTTTCCCCGGGAAGGAGTGAAGCCCCCGGCCTTTCCGTTCAGTGCCCTCAGGGTTTGAAGTGCCTTCTTCGGCGCCTCCGGGTCTCTATTCAATTCATGCTCCATGCAGAGCGCGATCAGGCCGACTCCCACCGCTGCCGTCGAACAACGCTGACCTTGTTTGATGTCATCTCCAACGAGGTAGGAGTCGCGATACATCCCGGTGGGAGTGCGCTGGAGTTTGCCGTAAAAATCGAGTGCAGAATGAAAGAGAGGCTTGAGTTCACCCAGGTCCCGGCCAAGGGCGGGAGCAATGATCGCAAGAAGGAAAAAGGGAAGGAGGACTTTCATGGGAACACAGGGAGATTGGCCTTTCGTCGGCCCTCCGCAACTCCATATCCGAAAGGTTCTCTCGCGTGAGTCCGGCCTGCCCGGACCAGTTCCCAAACTGGTCATACCCCCGCCCGTCAACGGAAGCCCAGCAAATAGCAACAGATGAAGAGTCAAGATCCCTCCAAAGTCTAACCTCGGAGGAGAACCTTCAGAAACCTCATGAGCGACCCACACAAAATCAGCTGCCAATATTTCTCCCAGGAAGACCTCCTTAGCGCGGGATGTCTCGATATGAACCTCGCCATGGATGCGGCGCAGAATGCCATCCTGGCCTACGAAAACGGTGACATTCTTTTCCCCGAGAAAATCGTTCAGATTTTCAGTCAGGACACTCAGGAGCGCATCAATTGCCTGCCTGCCACTTTCCTCAAGGAGAAGGTTTGCGGAGTCAAATGGGTCTCCGTTTTCCCACAGAACCCGGTGCTGCACGGACTGCAAAACCTCAGCGCGGTCATCATTCTCTCCGAGATCATCCACGGATTTCCCATCGCCTTCATGGAAGGCACCCTTTGCTCAAACATCCGGGTGGGGGCAATGGGCGGACTGGCCGCCAAGCACCTCGCCCGCCAGGACTCCGAGGTCATCGGTTTCATCGGAGCCGGTGAGCAATCGAAGATGCACCTCATCGCAATGAAAACCGCCGTTCCCAATCTCAAGGAATGTCGCGTGGCCTCCAAGGAAACGGCCGAGGAAGATCAGTTCATCCGCGAGATGTCCCCCCTCTTCCCGGACATGACCTTCGTCGGAACCAAGACCAATCTCGAAGCCGCCACCAGCGAAGCGGACATCATCGTGACCGGCACCAGCGCCCAGGCTCCGCTCCTCAAAGCGGCCTGGATGAAACCCGGCACTTTCTACAGCCACATCGGCGGTTGGGAGGACGAGTATGCGGTCGCCAAACAATGCGACAAGATCGTGTGCGACGACTGGGACACCGTGAAGCACCGCACGCAAACCCTAAGCCGGATGTACAAGGACGGAGAACTGACGGACGCCGACGTGCACTGCAACCTTTCCAGTCTGCTCGATGGCTCGAAGCCGGGCCGGGAGTCCGCCGATGAGCGCACTTACTTCAACGCGGTGGGCCTCGCCTACGCCGATGTCGGCATCGCCCACGCAATGTATCTCCGGGCCAAGGAAGCCGGCAAAGGTTCGGATCTCACCCTCCAGCAGGAGATGATTTTCGAGCACGCCCAGCTCAAGGACTGGGTCAGGATCTAGGTCCTCTGCGCCACGTAGTGTTGGTAGATTTTATAAAAGGTTCCCATCGACTCAATATCGATCCACTCGTCGACTGCGTGCAGGTTTCCGACGAGTGGACGTGAGAGGATGGCCGGAATCCCCTGAGCTGCAATAAAGCGGGCATCGCTGCCGCCGTGGCTTTTCTCAAGCTCAACCGGCTGGCCGGTAATCTCGGCGGTGATCTTTTGAAAGAGCGGGTCGGGATCGAAGTCGGCAGGCTCGGCCGGGATGATGACCTCGACCTCAATTTCAGGTCCAAGGACCTCCTTGATGAAAGCCAACATTTCGGTCGTGGTATGGGGATGTGGAAATCGGACATCGAGGTTGGCGTGGGCGTGGGCCGCGACGCGGTTGATGGTCCGGTTGGGAGTGTTGAGCGTGGTGATGGCGCAGGTTGGATGCCACTCGTCAGAGGTCGTCGGAAACTCTTTCGCAAAGCGCTCCCGAAGGGCCTGAAGACGCTCGATGAGATGTTCGGAAGCGCTTTTTCCAAGCCACGGACGGGCGGCGTGGCCGGTGCGACCGGTGCAGTTGAGGTCCAGATGAAGGATCCCTTTTTCGTGAATGGTAATCCGGTTGAGAGAGCCGCCATCGGGGACAAGAGCGATGCCACACCGAACCCCGGCGGAACCAAAGAGGTGACCAATGCCATCCGCGCCACCAATCTCCTCATCGCTGGTGATGGCGATCCCGATGGAGGCCTGCGGGTTTTTTCGCAGGGTGTTGCGGAACACTTCCAGAATGATCGCAACCGCTCCCTTCATGTCGCCTGATCCCGGGCCCACAATCCGTCCGTCGATGACCTCCCCTCGATAGACGGAGTTGTCGAGGTGGGCGACGACGTCAATGTGGCCAACCATGAGAATGTCAGGCTCATCATGACCCACGGGATTCGCGAGCAGCGAGATGTTTCCGTTTTGCTCGACCTCGCGAAGTTGCAAATTGTCGAGTGTATCAATGTGACTGCGGATGAAGTCGATACAACGGCGCCGCTCCTCGGGCTCGAACTCGGTGGTTCGCATCAGCATAAGCTGGCGTGTGAGTTCGACGAGGTCTTGTTCAATCGCGATCATAATGAAGGTCTATTTGAGGAAGGGCCACGAGTTCCGCCAGCTGGTCGCAAACGTCATCGACACCCGGAGCGAGGAAGAGAAATTGCCCTTTGGTGATCTCGCCACGCTCATCGGTATTGAAATTGATCGGCAGGCATCCTCGTGATGTTCCCGGCTTGAAAAGGAACCCGTGGGAATCGAGAACCTCAAGGATGGCACTGGCAGCGAGTGATTCCGGAAGAGCGAGATTGCGCATGAGCCAGGCCCCGTTTTTTTGAAACCGGCGGGCCAGCAGGGATGGATAGGTGGCACCGGTGACCCGGGCGTTGATTTCGCAGGCCCGGATGTCGGTTTGCTCGCCACGCCGGGCCACGTGGAAGTCGATGCTCGCGGGACCGCGGTAACCGGTTTGGTGGAGCCAGGGAACGATGGCCTTGGATTGGTCGAGAATCTGCCTCTGCTCGTCCGTCAAGCCGTCGAGCTTATGCGGAGGTGACAGATTCCCCTCGTGGACGCTTTGGTGGTCGAGAATTTGATCCGTGGTATCAAAAAGGACAATTTCGTCGTCTTTGACCAAAATCTGCACGCTGGGCGAGTGGATATGGCGCACCGCCTTGATCCCCGGCTCGATCCAACCCTGCACGAGACAAGGGCCTTCATGGAAGATGAGATCGGGGACAGCATTGGGGCGGCGGGTATCCACCTTGAGCAAGCCAATCCCGGAAGCTCCGATCTGGGATTTGACCGCAGCAAAGCGGTAACCCTGATGATTGAGTTCGCGGTAACAGCGGGCCAGGTCATCTTGATTTTCAGCGATCTCGGTGGCGAAAGTCGGGAGGCCGAGACGGACCAGTTCGTTATGGAAAGCCAACTTGTTGTTGGCAAGATGGGAACCCTCTGGCGGGGACAAGGTTTTCTTGTTGGTTTGCTCTGCGATACGCTTGAGTTGTTCATCGGTGACAAAACCATCGAGATGGGTCGCCGCAGTGTCCCCGAGCCGCTCAAGAATCCTGGCGGACTCGTATTGGAGAGGATCGGAGAGAACAATTTCCGGAAGTTTTAGAGCCAGTGTTTCGCGATGATAGCAGGTGAGCTCCGGCTGTGGTGGGAGCGAGGTCACGAGGAGATTGGGATGATCGTGCTCCGAGTGAAAGAGGAGATCGAGAACAGAGGCCAAACGACCGCCGTAGGAATCGAGAGTGCCCCCCAGTAAGTTGCGCAGAGCGAGAGTTGCGTCCGTATTGCCGAAAAAAAGTGAAGGCAGATTCGCAAAGAAAACAGTCGAATGGGGAAAGGCCGGAGGGAGAGTGCCAGGGCTTGCGTTGACGGTTGCAGAAGGCATCGGATTTAGAAATCTGTTAATTCGCTGACAGTTTGGCGCTCAGGAAATCGGCGTCAAGCTCTCGCGGCTTTAATGCCGGACCACAATATTCAAAGCTGACGGGCTACCAGCGTGCGGAAGTCCCCGTCACGTCGGGTGATCATATCGCGATCAAGCCTCTCAAGCAGCGGCATGATGACCTTGCGCGAAGTATCGAGATGTTGGCGAAGCTCGGACGCGGTCGCCTGGCCGTGTTCTTCGATAAAGGCACGAACTTGATCGATGGTGTTTTGGAACACCTTCCCGCCGAGAGTGACCTTGGGATCGAGGGGGATGATCTGGCGGGTGCGGGAGAGAAACTTGTAGGCGGCCTGATGGTTGGCGGTCGCCTGGAGCTCGGCAGGAAGTGGAGGAGCAAGTCCTGCTTCATCGAGGATTCGCAAAATTTCCGCAGCCGGTGCCTCGAGCTCGGGAGGCAGTTCCAGCGAGTGGGAATTATGACAGATGATGTTATCGGCGACTTTAAAATTCTTCTCTGCAAGCTGAAGGAGAAGGGAATCGAAAAGGCCGGGAACCGCAGTGGCAGTACCCAGGTTTTTTTTAAGCACATCCGTCGACATGCCAACATGATCGGGGTGGCTCGCGTGATAATCTTGCACCGCCTTGGAAGATTTTTTCACCAGTTCCTTCCAATAAGGAGCGTGCGCAAAATGTTTCTCACCACGCGCAATCACTTCGTTTGCCTTGGTCAGTTTTTTCAAGGCCGTTTTGATCTCAGCGTCCGAGAAGGGAAGCGACTGGGTGAGGTCATTGGTTGGAACAAAGTGGTCGCGCTCCAAGTGGGTGCGGATGAGAACCAACAAGTCATCCGGGGCCTCGGCACGGGCGTGCAGAAAACCCTGACGCTCTTCCGAACGGAATTGTCGTCGGGTGGGATGGGGATCAAGAACGGTGGCTCCGGCGAGCGTCGCTTCTCCGGAGAGTTCGCGAATGACCAGACGTTCGCCGGCCAGGGCATGAATGGGATGATCGAAACGGAGCTGGGCGATGGAAGTGTCGCCGGGATTGAGCACGATCTCTTCGGGAAAGAGAACACGGGCCTGGGTGCGCCCGGAACCGTGGTGCACGAAGATGCGGTGGTTGGATTTGAGGGGACGTTGCGTGCCTTTTTGCCCCGGAATGGGGCGATGGGAACGGGTGATTTCGACATCGATCTCAAGAGTGGCCTCACCCGGTGAGCCACCCACCAAAAGGTGCCCGCGCGAGATGCCTTTTTTTCCTTTGGCACTGAGCGGGAGGTCGGGAAGATTGAGAGCGGTCCGCATTCCGGGAACGGCTTGCTCCAGCGAGGCGCTGTGATTTTGAATCGAGCGCACGTGGGTTTTGAGGCCCGAGGGATAGGCAGTGAGTTGGGTGCCCACCGAAAGGACTCCCCCGGTGAGAGTTCCCGTGACCACGGTGCCAACTCCCTTCGGGGAAAAGGCACGATCGACGGCGAGACGAGGTTGCTCGAAGTCCCGTGGAGCGGGTGTTTCGAGGAGAATCCTGGCAATGGTTTCCTTGAGCTCATCCATGCCGAGGCCGGTGGGTGCGGAGACGGGCACGATGGGGGCGCCTTCAAGCGCCGTTCCCTGCAGATCATCAGCGAGAATCTCGGTCACGAACTCGAGATCATCCACGAGGTCGGCCTTGGTCAGGGCCACGATGAAATTCTTAATCCCGAGATAGGTGAGGATTTGCAGGTGCTCCTCGGACTGGGGCATCCACGAATCATCGGCAGCGACGATAAAGATGCCAAGATCGATGGATCCCACTCCGGCAACCATGTTGTTGACGAAGTCGGCGTGGCCGGGGACATCGACCACGCCAATCTCAAAGGTGTCATTGGAAGTCTGCGGCACCGGGAGGGAAAAATGGGCAAAGCCCAGCTCGATGGTCACTCCACGTTCCTGCTCCTCGGGCAGGCGGTCGGGATTCGTTCCGGTGAGAGTGTGAACGAGGGTGGATTTGCCGTGGTCGATGTGACCGGCAGTTCCGATGATGAAGTTGCGGGGCATGGCGGGAGAGTTTTAAAGGATATCGGCGATGCGGGCTTTCTCGAAGTCGAAAGGCGTCATTTCAAGAGCGACTTTGGCCCCGGGAACAATCTCGTCTTTTCGCTCGAGCATCTTCTTGGCCGGATGAGCGATCACCTTCTTCCCGTTGGGAAGACTGACTTGGTAGGCGCGCTCACTGTAGATGTGAAGGACTTCGCCGGTCGTGGTAATCGGTTCGCTGGGCACGCGGGAAACTTTGGACAGGACGGACCGAGAAGCAAGGAAGGAGAAGAAAACCGGCTCCCAAGGCAATCCTTGAAGCCAAAAAGGAGATCGGCGAGGAAGTCCATCACCACAAAGCTACGATGAAAGCGCACCCGCAGGAGACCTTATTCCTTTTTGGAGAGATACGCGATCAGATCGGAAAATTGCTGAAGCGAAAGATCATTGGCAAGGCCCGGGGCCATGAGAGTGGAAGTCTGCGTCTTGACCGATTTCACATCGGAAGCCTTCACCTTGGTCGGAATCCCGGCGATATCGTGAACAATCACTTCCTTGTCGTTCTTCGTCACCAGGGTTCCAAGATGGGCGGTGCCATCGTTCATCGTCACGGTCACCCAGCTATCGGAGATGGTAGCGGCGGGCTTTAAAATGGACTCGGCGATCTGTTCCTTGCTCAGCTTGATATTGAGCAAGTCCGGCCCCTTGATGACGTCCCCTTTTTTCAAGTTGTGACAGGCGACGCAGGCCATTCCGGAAAGGATCTTCTTCCCGCGTTTTTTGTTTCCCTTGAGTTTTTCAAAAGAGAGCATGACGTCTTCGATCGAGGTCCTGCCAACCTCTCCCTTCTTGGCGGCTGCCGCTTTATCGACAACCTCGACCTTCCCGATTCCCTTGAGGTTCATGCGATGTCTGGTCGCGATGTCAGCAAGCCGGTTCTTAACTTCGGCAGAGGAATTTTCATAGGCGGCCCGGTAGGCTTTTTCGATCTTCTCCGATTGCTCCCAGGCCACAGGCTTGTAGTAGGGCCCGCGGGTGTCCGGCTTGGTGCTCCACCACCAGGAGCCATCATAGGGCTGCTCCTTGGTAGAGAGCCGGGCCAAGGCGGTCATGATCTTGAGTTGCAACTCCTCGTCAGTCGTGGAATCGAGCTTGGCGAGCAGTCCGTCCACCACTTTGGCAGTGTGCATTTTGCGAAGGGCCCAGAGAGCAACGTCTTGCGAGGAACTATCGAGGGCCTTCAGGCAGGCATCAACCGCTTCGAGATCGACGAGGGAGTGCACCGCGACATGAGGAAGCACGACGCCGGAGTTTGGCTTGTCATGCGAGCCGGGAGCGGGTGGAACGGACGCCTTGAGAAGAGCCTCAGCGGCAGCGCCTTTGCCAATTCGCCCAAGAGCCACCGCGGCGGCAACTTGAACCCGCTTGTCGTCGCTCTTCAATGCTTGGACGAAGGGAGCGGTGGGCAGGGTTCTGGCAATCGGCTTGCGATCGGCAGCGGCGCGGAGGCAGAATTCCTGAATTGCCGGATCCTTTGATGAGGCCATTAAAGCGGAAATTCCTTTTCCTCCCAACAATTGCCCGTAGGTGAAAATGGCTGCCACGCGCCCCTCTTTATGACAACTCTTGTCATTGATCACTCCAAGGATGGCTGGAGCGAGTCCGGCATCCCCCCTCTTAAGAATCTCCTGCTGCACGTGAAGTCGGGCCGTCGAACTCTCCGATTTGAGTCCCTTGACCAGATTGGGTCCGGAGAGCTTGGACAGGTCCGGAAAGGCTTTGTAGGTCCAACCCTTGGGAACCACGCGCTCGACATACCCTTTCTTGGGATTGCCCTTGTAACCGGCACCGTTCCAGGCCGCGAGGTAGAGGCGCCCCGAGCCATCGACATCGACGTCGGCGATCTGGGAACACTGGATAAATTTCTCTTCCTTCTGGGTGAACGAAGGACCGTCGGGAGTGACCCGGTGAATGTAAAGGTGACTGCGACCCCAATCCCCCATCATGGGCACGTTGTTGTATTTTTCAGGCCATCCGGGCTCCTGGAAAAACATCACGCCCGTTCCCGAGCCCCCGCCAAGATCAATCAAGGCGGGAATGATCTCATCGGTGAAATTCTTAAAGAGGATGGGGTAACCGTATTCCCCGCTTTGAATCTGATGCGTGAAACGGATGTTCCAACCGCCACCATCGTTGGTATTTCCACGGGTGAAAATGTTCATGAAGGGGTCAATGGCAACATCGTAAATGTTACGCATGCCGTGGGTGTAAACCTCCATTTCGGTGCCGTCGGGACGAACCCGTAAAACTCCGCCGCCGAGCATGGACAGCTTGGTGCCGTCGGTTCCCTCGGCATCAACGAAACCGAAATCGCCAATTGCGATGTAAATCCAACCGTCGATTCCCATGCGGATCCCGTTGGTGGTATGATCGGCTCCCCTGCTCTGGTTGTGCTTGAGACATGAGATGTTCTTAATGAGCCGCCTGGGCTCGCCATCGGCTTTCCCGTCACCATCGGAATCGGTTAAGACACTCAGGTGCATTCCGGTCATCACTCCGGTCGAAGCCGGAATGACGGTATGAAGCACGTAGAGTTTGTCATCCACCGCGATAAGACCACGGGGGTTATCGAGATTTGCGAAGTCGGTGTGCTCATCAGCCTTGCCGTCGTGATCGGTGTCGCGAAGGCGCACGACCTTGCCTTTTCCAGCGCCCTTGCCGAGAGAACCCAGCATATCGACTCCGACAAAAACGTCACCATTTGGGTGAGCACAGAGGCACGCCGGTGACGGGGTCAGATCCGAATCGGAAAAGCGGGAGGACTCCAGTTCGGAGGGCACGGCGGCCAGGCCGGAAATGGAGGTGGCGGCGATTAAGGCGGAAGCCAGAACGTGTTTCTTCATTATTAGCAAGGTGTTGATTAAAAATTAGTTGCCGAGGCAATAGAGGTAGCCGTTTTTGGATCCGGCATAGACGCGACCGTTCCAAACAACAGGAGTGGCATCGAACATGGGACCACTGAGGCGGTCAAGGCGGATCATTTTCCCGGCAGGGGTCACTTGATAAAGATCCATCCCGTTGTCATAGCCAATGATAATCTTATCACCCACAAAAAGGGGCGTGGAAATTGAGCCCTGGGGGAGTTTGACCTTATCAAGTACGAGAGGCGCCGGATATTGCTTCTTTCTTCGAGGCCCCCGGTTCATCACGCCGGGCTGCAACTTCTTGTGATTGACCAAGGTGAGATTGCCATCGACTCCGACGAAGCAGGCAAGATCTTTGGACACCGTGGAATTGTAGCGATGATTGACCGCCGGGCTTCCCACAAGCCCACCATTCCAGGTATACCACTTGCGGTCGGGCAGCGGATGAAACCACTTCACTTTCCCCCCGGTCGAGAATTTCACCACGCCTCCCTGCCCGGTGATGAACTGCTTCTCAATCCCCAGAAGAAGATGTCCATCGTTGGTCAAAGGCATCGTTCCGTTGAGATCGCCACCAATGTCGAGCTTGGGGCTGGCTCCACCAAAAAAGCCAAGGCCACAGGAATAAACGCGGCCCACTCCGGCAGCGACATACGCAGTGCTTCCGATCATGGTTGGCGACGATTCACAGCAAAGTTCACTACGATAGAGAGCGCGGTCGGAATCTTGATAGAGGCGGAATTGTTTGCTAATTTTGGGATTTGGCAAACCAACCGCTTTCCTGGCCTTGCGAACATCGGGTGAGAAGATGGTAAAGTAGCCATTTTCAAGCGGAATGGCCGCTTTGCTCCCGATCACTACGGCGGAGGCATCGCAGTCCCGACTATTCGAAGCCGTTGTTTTCGAGTTATGCCGCCAGAGCTTTTTTCCCGTGGTGTAGGAAACGCCATGAAGACTATAAGCGGTCCCGTTCCGCCAATGTTGGCCGAAGCCACTGCGGCTCCCGACGATGAGGGTATACCGTGTTTCAGCAGGACCCCCGACATCGACGAAGGTCGGCGTCCCTTTGATAACATCGCCCACACTCGTGGACCAAATGACCTTGCCGTCACGGGCACGGATCTTCTTGACGTGGTGACTCAGCGTTCCCTGGATCAGAAAAATCTCCGAACCCTCCTGAATCACGAGAGGCTGTCCCGTCCAGCCCGCTCCCTTCCAGTTTCGAACATCACTGGTGCCAAACATCGTTTTACCGGAACCCAGGGGCGTCTTCCATTTCACACGGAGTTTGGACGGAGCCTGGTTCCCATAGTAGTTTCGCTGATTGTCGCCAAGGTAGGTTCCAACGAGAGGTTTGATCTGCGCGGATAGGCTCACGCAGGTGAGAATAAAAATAAGAAGTTTCATGAATTAAAAAGCGGCCTTGATATCAGAAAGCGGGACGGTTTGAGGATAGTCTTTGAAACGTCGGTCGGTGAAATGCCACCACTCATTGGGCAGCGGAAAGAAGCCGGCCCTGGTCATGGCCTGTTGTAAAATGTTTTTACGCTCCCTGATTTTGGGATCGGGGTGCTTGTAGGCCGCCGCAGCTTCCGGCGTGAAGCTGTCGAAGCCGGTTGGCATCTCCACCGGCTGCCCCGACCGGGTGACGAGGGTGACGTCAACCGCGGTGCCACAGGAATGCTGGGACGGTTGACTGAAGGGATTGGCCACAAAGCGATCATCATGCCCGGAAGCATCCCACAAAACGATTTGAGCACCGGGAGGGCGGTAGGCGTCCCACACCTGGATCCGATAGCCGTGAAACTTGACGTAATCATTGGCCTTCCGGAGACGAACCGCTGTTTCGGGCCTCAGCAAGGCAGGCATATTTGGCTCGTAGAGAGCCCTTTTGGCAATCGCCGAGTCACGGGTGTAGCGGAGATCAATCGCGATCGAGCGATCGACTTCTGAAATACGGATGAGCCCGGCTTTGGCTAAAATCGGGTCGGATGACCTTGGAAGGGAAATCCGATCCGGGTCACGACCATTCCAGCGGGGTGCTGTTGAGCATGCCGCCACTATGGCGCAGACCAAAACAAAAAGCGGAAGCACGAGTCTCACAGAGGCGAAACTAGTCAGATCCACCGGAGTTGGGGAGCACGAAAGTCGCCAGGCTGCGTGGCGACCGTGCGGATCGGAGCAGGGGATCTCTTTCTCGATCACAAACCCGGGGGGTGCAGGAGATGGCCTCCCAACTGAATGAGAAGCGAAACTCTCTCAAAATCCTCCTAAATTAATAGTTTCCCAATAGTTTAGATCCTCGGCAGGATCGGCCCCCTATTCATAATAAGAAACGATTCGATAAAACTCCGTTTCATTGGGCGAAGGAAGAACCGCCTCCGCCCTATCTCCCTGAATATCAACAACCAAACCATTTAGAGGGAGCCACAAATCCGTCTCTAAATCGATACTTTTTTCCAACCTGTAGGACACTTCACTTTTTGTTTTCCATTTGATCACTGAGTTCTCATTTTCGTATGTCACGGAAACGTCACCCACGGCTTCATCAAGCAACGGCACGAGTTTCAGATCAAGATAGACTGGACGATGGTCCGACCCCGTCACGAGAGCAGCTCCATCCTGGGATCCGGTCGGCCAAAACACCGCTCCATCGAGAATGTGAAAACCCTCTTGAGATGGGAGAACATAATCAACACGCAGTCGAAAGGTCGAGGTATCAAACTTGTTGCTCTCCGTCCTATCTCCGGTTCGTTCCGGAACGAAGGAGGCATCCACCCGGGAATGATGGAGGAGCTGGTTGATGGCAGCATTCACACTATCGCCCCGGGTTGGATCGGCATTCTGGTCTCCGGCAATCACGAATCGATTTCCAGAAGCAAGCCCTCCTCCGAGGTAATCGGCCGCTCCCGGGGTCAGATAATCCGCCCACAAGCGAATCTCGTCATGATTTCGTCGACCGTTGCGGTCTTCCGCCCCGTCAAAAACCGGAGGAGTCGGGTGACTCACCAGGAAGTGAAAAGTGGTCCCGTGAACCTGGATGGGGACATCCCAATGACTCTTCGAGGAAAGCCGAAAGACCTCTTGCTCTTCGGTCGAATAAAAACCCGGTGGGATAAGATTTTCAGGCATGTCCTTCCAGAGAACCTCTTCGAAGGTGCGAAGGGCAACAGGATCGATGGGAAACTTTGAAAAGACCGCCATCGCATATTTTCCGGGGAATTCGCCAAACCCGTAAGCGTCGCCGCCGTAGGAAATATCGCCCGGAGAGTCATCAACGGTCCCGTTGTTATCGAGATCGAAACCGGAGTGGATTCCCGTGTTGGAAACGGCGACATAGCGAAACGGGTAATCTTGGGCCGGACGACCATTCTGGCTCACATTGAAGAATTTATCGTTCATCCGGGTCGCCGCGGTGCCATTGGCATCATAGTCGAACTCGTTGAGAAGAAGAACGTCGGGTTGAAGAATTTGGATCACTCCGGCGATTTTCTTCGCCGGAGCATGGGTGCCGGTGCGAAGGAGAGCCGCAAGCCGCCCCTGTCCCGTCTGGGCCAAAGAGGCATTATAAGTGGCCACACGGATCGTTTTGGCGGGAAGACAGGAGGTCAGAATAAGAAGAAGGAAGAGACGCACGACGGCACCCTAGCTCATTTTTCGAGGGGTGACAGTTGAGAAGTGGTGACGAAAGCGGCAAGCTTCCTTCATGAGCTTGATCACACCGCAAAAAGCAGACGAATTGATGCTCTCCAACGTTGAGGTGCTGGAGTGTGAAACTGTGCGGTTGGAAAATTCCCTCGGACGTATTCTGAGAGAGGACCTTTCTGCCGATCGGCCTTTCCCGCCCTTCGATCGGGTTACGATGGACGGAGTGGCCTTCCGATCTTCCGATCTTGACGGACAACCCCTGACACTTCGGGGCATTCACGCCGCCGGTAGTCCCCCTCCCCCACCCCTCAAATCCGGACAGTGCTGGCAAATCATGACCGGCTCGGAAATGCCCCCGGATTGTGACACCGTGGTGCCTTACGAACAGGTCACTCTCACCGAAAACTCGGTAAAAATCGAATGCTCCCCCACGCCCGGAAAGTTCATTCATCGCAAAGGTTCGGACGCCTCACAAGGTGACATCCTGCTCCGCTCCGGAACCCGCATTGGCCCGGGACATCTTGGAATACTTGCTTCGATCGGTGCCGTGGAATTTAAGGTGACCCGCCTTCCTCTCATTAAAATCCTCACCACCGGCGACGAACTCGTCCCCGTCGATCAAACTCCCCTTCCCCACCAACTCCGCCGGTCAAACGGCATCACCCTGCTGAGCGCGATCCAAGATTGGGGACCCGCCGAAGTCACGTGGGAACACTTGGCCGATGACCTCGAGACAACGACCACCGGCATTGCCAAAGCTCTGGAAGAGGCCGACCTCGTCATCCTCTCCGGTGGTATTTCCAAAGGGAAAAAAGACTACGTGCGCCCTGCTCTCGAGTCTCTCCGTGGAGAACCCCTCTTCCACGGCGTCGCGCAACGCCCGGGGAAACCACTCGCCTTCTGGAAAGGAATCATCGCCCTCCCGGGGAATCCAAATTCCACCCTCACTACTTTTCAACGCTACGTGGTCCCCCTCCTTCACCGCTTGATCGGAGCATCGGATATCTCACGGGTCACCCTGCCCTTGGCGGAGCCCGTCCAACGCCATCCATTTCTCACCCAGTTCATCCCCGCAATGATGAATTCCGAAGGCAGGGCCATGCCACTATTGCCTCAAAACTCCGGAGACTTCGTCACCCCCCTCGATGCGAAATTCTACCTTGAAATCCCCCCCGGCGAAGGGAGTCCGGATGTCCTTGGCGTTTCCATCTACCCCTAGCATGATCCCCCCTGCCAAGCCCACCGAAAGACCCACTATGAAACGAACAATCCGAACAGCTCTCGCCTCCATCATCCTTGGACTCACCGGTTCACTCTCAGCCGAGGAAGGTGAAAAACCCGCACCGAAGACGATCAAGCTATGGCCCGAGGGAAAGGCTTCGATTGGAGCCGGGGAATTTGAGAATGCCAATGCCACCCTCACCATCTTTCGCCCGCAAGAACCAAACGGAACCGCCATCGTGATTTGCCCGGGCGGGGGTTATGGCCAGGTCGTTGGAGCGGAAGGGGCTCCCATTGCCAGGTGGCTGAATACGCAGGGCATCGTCGGAATCGTCTTGAATTACCGACTCCCAAAAGGAAATCCACACCGTCCTCTTTCCGACGTCCGACGAGCCCTTCGAATGACCCGCATGCGAGCCGCGGACTGGAACATCAAACGTAATCGTATTGGCGTCATGGGCTTTTCGGCAGGAGGACATCTCGCCGCCATGGCCGCCACAAAATTCGACCTCGATGCACGTAAAACAAGTGACCCGATCCGACAAGAAAGCAGCCGCCCGGACTTCGCCATTCTCGTCTATCCTGTCATCACAATGGGCCCCGGCACTCACGGAGGATCGCGAAACAACCTCCTCGGTCCGAACCCCGGCGAAGAACTCATCCGACTCTACTCCAATGAACTCCAGGTCACCGCGAAAACACCACCCACCTTTCTCACTCACGCAGCCGACGATCGCCCGGTTCCCCCGCGCAACAGTGAGAAGTTCCACCAAGCACTCTCAGCCAAAAAGGTCCCCGCAAAATACCTCCCTCTTGCCAGCGGCGGACATGGCCTGAACGGCTACCAGGGCCCCATGTGGGATGCCTGGCAAACCCAGTCGATGCAATGGCTCACCGCCCTTGCCGCAGCGTCAAAATAACGCTCTCCGGAGCAGCTCACCCGACGGAAGGAAAACGCTGTCGGATCCATCCCCACGTCTTCAAAGAGTCCCAAGCGGACCACGGCCTCCATGATAAACTTTTAAAATCTTCCTAAATCAGTGCCATTCATGCAAGGCACTCATCGTCATCCGACGCGCTATTATGCTTTGAAAGCTTTTACAATCGAAAAAGGTAATAAGTTGTCATGAGATGCCTTGTCTTATCAGCTGTCGGAGTCTTCGCGATGGAGTCTTGTGCAACGCGTGAGGTCGCGGAGACGGTGGATTTACACAGGCAGCGTGCTGGCAAGGATTTCGCGAAAGAGGTTTCAGCCCAGTCGCCATTTAAGAGTGTGACGCTGGACTGGGATGAGGCCAAAGAGTTGATGTATGACCGAAACATGACAGTCACCAAGGCTAATAAAAAAAAGAAGGAAGCCACCGCCAGATCACCATTGATGACGGACTTGATCAGCCATCTGCAATCTTCCGTGGGTGAGACAGCTCGAGGAGCATTAAGCCCGGAGGACTTGGTTAAGGTGGCAAGATCTCCATTTGAAGAACTTCCCAAGCACCTAAGAAATCTGGCATCCCTCAAGGATTTTTCACATGAAATGCAACTGCAGGCCTATGACGATGTGAAAGATGCCTCTAAAGCCGAGCAAACGATTCGCCAGGAGATCGTCACGTTGCAGGCATTTTTTGTCACCGGAACTTTACTTAAGAAACGAGCTGATTTACTGGAGCAATGGGAATCAGATGAGTCATCTCCTGCTAAACTTAAGACGATGTTGAAAAAGGATAAGGCCGCATATCTTGCATCGCGTGAAAAGTGGTTGGATCAGATTAGGGACTTTTTTAATGCTGAATATGCGGACGTGAAGTTTTCAGGCGTAGGGCGCAAGTTTCTATTTTATCGAAATGTCTCAAATCCTCACTTTGAAAATTGGCAACGATGGCGTGTGCTTCAGAGGTCTGAGAAGCTCGCTACAGGATTGAAGAAATTGCACGATGCCAGTCGCCCTATGGTGCCAGGGACAAATTTGGCCAAGACGAAGGTATTGACGATGTTAAATGTGAATCCGACAGAGGAGACACTTCAAGATCCACAAGAGGTGCGTTCCAGTGTGCGCGGTGTCTTAAAAAACTGGCGGGAACTCAAGGAGCAGCAAGCTGAGGAGGCGGAATTAAAAAAGAAGATTGATGTCCTGAAGCGGATGGAAACTCTGACGGAAGCGCAACAGATCGAGAACTATAGCCTTGCGAAGAAACTTCTTGATGTGCAGCAAAAGGAATTGAGTCATGCCAAGGAACTTTGGCTGATTGACGAGCAGTGTTGGAAAGATCTGTCGTCGTAATCACCAGGAATTTTCTTTTTAGGTGGGGCTTGAGGACGCCCATTTTCCTCCAGGGTTATCGCAATTGGCGGGCCCTCATTCCCTCA
>CALFSW010000475.1 GCA_937916505.1 uncultured Verrucomicrobiales bacterium
GTGCGTGTCCTCGCGCTTCGGGGGATTCCCAGGGAAACAATCGAGCAAGCCTAGTTTGCAACAGCCTGGATTCGTTTGGCCAGCAGAGCCGAATCATCCGTCCTTCCCAGCTTTACAAGTGCCTTCTGGTAACCCTTCAGGGTTTGCAAGTGGTTTGGACGAACATTCAACCCCTCCCGGAAGGATTTCCCGGCATTCTCAAAGTCACCTTGGGAATAATGAAAATCCCCCAATCGCAGCTCCATGGGATAATCAATCGTCGGGGGGAGAAGATTTGCCGGCCGACCTTGTCGGTCCGCAGCCGCAATATACCAATTTTTTGCACTCAGCTTGGTTGCTCCGGACTCCAGCTCCGCCAGCATCCCGCGTAGTTCTGCGATCGCAATCCCCAAAGTATTTGTAGCTCGCAGCCAACTGGAGTAGGTGCTTGTTTTGGAGGCCAGCTCTTGTTTTCCCTCGAGCGCTTGCGCTCGTTTGAGCAAATCCTTAGACAGGATTTTCCCATTTTCAATGTCCTTGACACTCACCGCGATTCTGACCCCGAGGTAAAATGCCAAACAATCACGATAAAAAAGAGCAAACGATTGCTCCTTGTGCCATTGCTCCTCGGGCAGCGTTTCCAAAATCTCCTGCCCCTCGTAAAAGGACGCCTTGTCGCTTCGCCCCATCATGATGCGCGCTCCCGCGGTCCGCCCCTCCCACATGAGCAATCCCGCTCCACGGGAAAAAACCCTTTCCTTCGAAACTTTCACTCCTGCCAATCCTCTCGCAATATCAAGGGCTTCATCATGCTCTCCCTTTGTCTCGTAGAGATTGATGAGGTAAAGTTTCGAGCGCACCCAGCCCTCACAGTCGAAGACCGAAACCTTTCCCGAGCTCATATAGGCCTCATAGAGCTTCACCGCTTTCAATGCCGATTGAATTGCGAGAGCGGCGTTTCCACACTTCGCTTCCACGTGGGTCAACATGAGCTGAAACGGCGGATAGTCGGGGTGGAGTCGGATCAATTTTCGGGCAATCGGCAAAACATCCTGACGGAGACCGGGACCATTCAACGGAGCTTCCGCCTGGCTGCTCACCCAAAACGACATCACCGAGAGATTGTCTGGATTCGCCCTTAAAATCTCCAGTAGTCCCTCGTTGCTTTGAAGCTGTCCAACCAGAGGCTTCCCTAATTTGTCATAGCCATCTCTCAACAAAAACAAGGAAAACAACCTGGACTGGATATCGAGGGGAAACTTTTTCGATACGGCTTTAAAGATCTCTCCCGAAACCCGCACCCCTTGCGTCAAAAGAGCACCGGCACCCTGGACATATCCCCTCTCGAGATCTGTCCAGCGATCCTCCTTTTTCGCCTCTTCTGATTCAAGCAGATCAAGCATCCGGTCCATCGCGAGTCGGCGTTGTTCAAAAAACTCATGCTCGCTTCCAGCCAGACTCATGGTGATCCCCCAATAAGCCATCAAACAATCCGGATCCAGCTTGGCGGCCTCGCAAAAATGCCGGTAGGCCTCGAAATCCCAGGCAGTATTGAGCCTGGCCATTCCCTGGGCCACATGCTTCGCCGCCTCCTCCGAACTTGTCGACACAGCCATATGGCCCTTCCCAAATGCCTCGCTCACCTTTGGCGGAGACATTTTGGCCAGAAGAGGATGAATCACTGAAGCCACCTTGAATTCTTCTGCACGGAGCGAGGTAAAAAAAGGCAACACCAGAAGTAAGAGCGAAAGCTGTTTCATCCCTCTTTCTCTTAGAAACCAGGCCTCTTGGCAATCACTCAGTCTGGATCACATAGAAGGGCTCGACAGCGCGAGGCACACCGGTTCACTCTCCGCGCATGACAATCGGACTCCTTGGATGCGGAAAAATGGGATCAGCGCTCACTCTGGGGGCAATCAAAGCAGGCGTCTTTGCCGCCGATCAGGTTCTGGCCTATGACCCTGTCCCGGCCGCAGTCAAATCCCTTGGGACCGGAATCACTTCCGCTGATTCTCTTGATGAAGTGATCCGGAAAAGCAACGCCATTCTGCTCTGCGTCAAACCCGGAGACGTCGAAACCGTCCTTTCCAGGATCTCCGCAAATAATGACTCGCCAGACAATCTCCTCGTCATCTCCATCGCCGCGGGAGTGACCATCACCACCATGGAAAGAGCCTCCCAAAACAAGGCCCGCATTATCCGGGCCATGCCCAATACCCCGGCCCTCGTAGGCGAAGGCGCTGCCGCTTTCTCCCCCGGCACCAATGCCACCACTTCCGATGCCGCATTTGCCGAAAAGCTCCTCGGCTCCATTGGCATCGTTTATCAGGTGAAAGAAGCCCTTCTCGACACAGTCACCGGAGTTTCTGGAAGTGGCCCGGCCTATGTTTACACCTTTATCGAAGCCCTCGCCGATGGCGCCGTGGCCGAAGGACTTCCTCGCGACCAAGCACTCGCCCTCGCGACTCAAACCGTTCTCGGCGCCGCAAAAATGGTTGCGAGTTCCAACGAACATCCCGCCATCCTCCGGGACCGTGTCACCTCGCCCGGCGGAACAACCATCGCCGGTCTCGTCGCTCTTGAGGAAGGCGCCTTCCGCGCAACAACGATCAAAGCGGTCCGAACAGCCACCGCAAGAGCCCGCGAACTTGGCGCGTGAGAATCGTCCTCTGTGGGAGGCTTTTTTCTTTCTCTCGCCGCCCCCTCACGTCACCTTGCGGCCTCGCAGCAAGTTCATGAAGATTATCGCCATCGCCAACCAAAAAGGAGGGGTCGGAAAGACCACCACCGCGATCAATCTCTCTGCCGGACTCGCTCACCGGGGCCAGAAAATCCTCCTGCTCGATCTCGATCCCCAGGCAAATGCCACCAGTGGCCTGGGCTCGGAGGCGAGCTCGGAAGGCTGCATGTACCACCCTCTCATCGGCCAGGCTCGCATCCAGGACAAGATCATCCCGAGCCGTATCGAAAACCTTTCAATCGTCCCGGGTGACATGGATCTCGCTGGCGCCGAGATCGAGCTTGCCCAGATGCCCGACTACCTTGTCCGCCTTCGCCAGGTTCTCGATGAGTTGGCAAAATCAAGCGACTACGACTACGTCATTCTCGACACCCCTCCCTCGCTGGGAGTCCTCATGACCTCCGCTCTCGCCGCGGCGGATGAAATCATTATCCCTCTCCAATGCGAGTGGTTTGGTCTCGAAGGCCTTGCCAAGATTGTCCACGTCATCGAACGCATCAAGGAATCCGGCGTCGGTTCTCCAGTCGTCCTCGAGGGGATTCTCATGACGATGTATGACGGACGCACCAATCTCTCCCGTCAAGTCGTGGAAGAAGTCCGCAAATACTTTCCTGATCAACTCTACGGCACCATCATCCCAAGAACAATCCGTATCGGGGAAGCGCCCAGCTTCGGCTTGACCATCTTCGAGCACGATGCCAACGGAGCCGGATCCCTCGCTTACCAAAACTTCGCGCAGGAATTCCTGAACCGTCGATCTGCTGTTCCCACCGAAGCCTAACTTCCGGCCCGTGGAACATTGATAAAAGCAACGCGGAACAAGGATGCGGCTTGACCATCCTTGACTAGCTCTCCATCGTCACCCCCTCCAAAGGGAAATTTTTACGCTTTTCCTAAGTATTAGGATTCCCAGAACCCCTTTCAATCCACTCTAACTCATTATCATGTCAGTGTTTGCACGACTTTTTGGACTGCTGTCGAACGATATCGGAATCGACCTCGGCACCGCCAATACCCTCGTATATGTCAAAGATCACGGGATCGTTCTCCGTGAACCCTCCGTCGTCGCCGTCAAAGCCGGAACCAATGAAGTTCTTGCCGTAGGCGATGATGCCAAGCGCATGCTCGGCCGAACCCCGGGCAACATCGTCGCCATTCGTCCGCTTAGGGATGGCGTCATTGCTGATTTCGAAGTGACCGAAGCAATGCTTCGTCACTTCATTAAGAAAGTCAGCAACAAGCGTCGTTCCCATCCCCGCGTTGTCATCGCGATTCCATCGGGAATCACCGAGGTCGAGCGCCGGGCCGTCAAGGAATCCGCCGAACAGGCGGGAGCACGCGAAGTTTACCTCATCGAAGAGCCGATGGCAGCAGCAATCGGAGTGGGACTCCCCGTTCAAGATGCCTCCGGCAACATGATCGTCGATATCGGTGGAGGAACCACCGAAGTCGCTTTGATCTCTCTTTCCGGCATCGTTTACGCCCGCAGTGTCCGCACCGCCGGAGACGAACTCGATGAAGCCATCATTTCCTATATGAAGCGGGGCTATAACCTCATGATTGGTGAACGCACCTCCGAGGATATCAAGATCCGCATCGGCTCCGCCGCGCCCCTCCCCAAGGAGACCAGCATGGAAGTCAAAGGCCGTGACCTCGTCTCCGGTCTTCCAAAAACCATCACCATCACTTCCCAGGAAGTGCGCGACGCGATGGCCGACCCTCTCACTACGATCGTAGATGCCGTTCGAACCACCTTGGAGCGCTGCCCACCGGAACTCGCCGCCGACCTTGTCGATCGCGGTCTTGTCCTTGCCGGTGGAGGAGCGCTCCTTCGAGGTCTCGACAAACGCCTCCGTGAGGAAACCGGTCTGCCGGTCCACGTGGCCGAGGATCCCCTAAGCGCCGTGGCCGAAGGAACCGGCAAAGTGCTCCAGGAAATCAGCTTCCTGAAACGAGTGACGAGTTCCGATCATTAATCAGCCATGCTGGGACTCCGGAGATGAAGCCGCTGAATTTTTTCGCACTGCTGCTTTTCATAGCAGGGCTCGTGTGGGTTTTTACCCTAAGCGAGAGCTCCGTGCGCAATATTCAAAAACTCTATTACTCCTCCATCTCCCCCATCATCTCAAAAGGGGGCGAAACCGAGGCGTTTGCCAATGACTTTGTCAAAGAGGTCGAACACTCCCAGGATTTGCAAAAAAAACTGGCTCAGGCTCTCAGCGAGCGGGATCGATTTAAGCTCATCGCCTCGAAAGTGCAGGATCTCGAAGCAGAAAATAACGAACTGCGCAGCGCTCTCGACTTTAAAAAGCAAACCGAGTTCGACGTCATCGCCGCCCGGGTCATCCGAAAGCAGCCACAAATGTGTGGCAAAACCATCGAGATTAATCGCGGGGCCGAAAAAGGTCTCGGAGAATCGCTCTGTGTTCTTGCCTCCAACGGTGGTTTGGTTGGGCGCGTCCATACGCCGGGCGACGAAGTTTCATCCGTCCTGCTCATCACCGACGAAGGCTCCCATGTTTCGGTGCGTGTGGAAGGCACCACGGAAGTCGGCATCATTGTCGGTCGGCGAACCAATTACGGCGAGGCGCCCCGTTTGCGCCTGCGTTACCTCTCAAAAAACGCCATCCTCCGCAAGGGGATGAAAGTTTATACCGACGGGCGGGGAGATCTCTTCCCTGCAAATATTCCTATCGGAACCATCGAAGACTTTAAAGTAGGCCCGGTTGACGGCGAAGCGGAAATTATTCCCGCTGTTGACTTCACCAATCTCAAAACAGTCTTCGTCATAGCCGATTCACCCGGTGATTAAGAGCTGGACATGTTTCTCTACCCCATCTGTCTGATTGGCCTTCTTCTGTTGAGCTGCATCGTGCAACAGTTCATCCCATCGGTTTCCGTTTGGTATGATGCGCGTGTTCTCATTCTCCCACTTGTGGTCCTCTGTGGCTCGGCCACCATTTCCACCGCCGGAATGCTCACGCTGGCCTTCCTCGGCGGTTTTCTCTGGGATGCCCAGCAGGTTCTCATCATCGAGCAGGGAGACGAAATCGTCTATCACAGTAATCCGGATGCCTTAAAGTTCGGCTACTCCATTATTCTCTACACCCTCATGGGCTTCCTCATGCAGGGGATCCGCCCGCTTTTTCAGGAAGGCAAGTGGCACCTCTCCGCAGCTCTCACCGGAGTTGCCATTTTCCTTTATCTATTTGTCGAGTATCTTCTCCGTGGCTTCATCATCGGCGGCTTCAGCCTCGAGAATGGCATGATTGAACAGATCGGAGCGACTTCCGTCCTCACCATGTTGTTTTCGCCCCTCATTTTCTGGGTTCTCTTTCGCATCGCCGATCTTTGCGGTCACACCATCAGCTACCAACACTAACCCCCTCGCCCCCCCATGGAACCCAAGTATCGCTTCAGACTTTACCTCCTTACCGCCCTCGTTCTCACCGGCTGCGGGACCCTCCTCTCGCGGCTTTATGAATTCCAAATCGACCGACGGGCTCAATTCGTTGCCAATATCCCAACAACCCACAATGTCACGATCCGCGAACCCGGCGTTCGGGGGCAAATCATAGACCGCAATGGCGTTGTCCTCGCCAGAAACCGCCGGAGTTACGAAATCGTTTTCAATCTTGAAGACATTTATCGGGGCTACCGACAGCATCTCGAAACCCAAAACAAAGAGAAAGACGAACAACTCGACAAAGAGGAAGAGAAACCGGATGACGAACCGAATGAGGACCAGGTTGTCAAGGCTGTCCGGGATTGGGTCGTTCCCCAATTGGAATCTTTTGGTCTCACCGGAGAGCGCTTCACGGACGGCATTAAATCTCATTACCTCACCTATGGTGGACTTGTCCCATACACCTATCGTAGGGATCTCACCCCGGGGCAATTTGCCAAAATCGCCGTCCGGAGCAACGAACTCCCCGGCGTTGAAGTTCGCGTCATGCCCCGCCGGATCTATCCGTATGGTTCCATGGCAGGCCACCTTCTGGGTTACGTCAAACCATGGGCAAAAGGTGATGTCCCGGAAGAATGGGACCAAAAAAACAAACACTACTGGGGCGATGTCGGAGGCGTCGCCGGAATTGAGTTTACCACCAACACGTTCCTTCAGGGAGAAGGTGGTCGACGTGTTCTTGTCCGCAATGAAAAGGGCAAGGTCATCGCCACGGACGACTACCAACCTGCTCGCGAAGGCGCCGAGGTCCAACTCACCATCGATGCCCACATCCAATACATCGTAGAAAATGTTCTCCGGAGAATTGGCCGTGGCGCCGCCGTCGTGATGGACCCCAACACCGGCGAGGTTCTTGCCATGGCCTCCGTCCCCAACTACGACCCAAATGACTTTGTCCCGGCGATTACCAAAGAACGTTTCGCTGAATATAACAACAACAAGGCTCATCCTCTTACCAATCGCGCCATCAGTTCGTTTCTTCCGGGCTCTACCTTTAAGCTCCCCACCGCCATTGCCGGAGCCTCCAACCAGCGGGTCGGCTACGGACACAGTTGCCGTGGCTACAGCGCGTTCGGGAAATCAGGGAAACTCAAGATTGGTTGCTGGAAAAAAGCCGGACACGGCTCACTCGGTCTCAGCGAAGCCATCCAACGATCCTGCAACCCCTACTTCATGTCGATGGCCGGAGACCTGAAGTCCAAGGCCATGGTCGACACCTTTAATCTATTGGGATTCGGCCGAAAAAGCGGAATTCTCCTACCCGAGGAAAGTGAAGGACTCGTTCCAGGAAGCAACGTGTGGAAGCGCATGCATGCCGGAGCTTCCATGACCCGCGCCAACCTCGCCCTTCTCTCGATTGGTCAGGGCGAATCCCTCGCCACCCCCCTTCAGATCTGCTCCGTGGCCGCAACCATCGCCAACGGAGGCCGCTATTACCAACCCCGCATCGTTCGCAGGGTCGTCGGAAAGAACCCGGCTGGAGAAATGCTCGTCCTCAAGGAAAACATTCCCATCGTGAAAGCCGATCTCATTAAGGAAGGCATGACCGAGGATCAAATGGAGGTCATTCGCAAGGGCATGTGGAAGGCCGCAAACGAGAAAGGCGGCACCGCTGGACGGGTTGCCATGAAGGACGTGTTTGTTGCTGCCAAAACCGGCACCGCCCAGGTCAATAAACTTGACCCAAAAAACACCCACAACGCCTGGACGACATCCTTTGCGCCTTACGATTCACCCCGTTACGCCATTTGCGTGATGGTTAAGAACGGCAAAAGTGGAGGCAAGGTCGCCGGGGTTCTTTCCCACCTCATTTACCGGGGCATCTTTGGCAAGGAAGCCGGGCTTCCCGTCCGCCTCACCAAGCTCAAAACCTACGCGGGCAACTTCGAACCTTACGAAGAGATTGAGCTCCCCGATGGCGAAATCTTCATGCTCAATATCGACGATACCGGCGAGACCGGCAATGAAGTCGACGATGCTCTCCTCAACTCAGGCGAGCCCATCAAGGTCAAGCCCAAAACCATTCCTCTCCCATCCATCGCTCCTACGCCGGACAAACCGACAACCGGAACCGAATAACATTTCCCAAATTTCAGACAAAATTACTCATATGATCCAAAAAATCAAAAGTGCGCTGGGGATGACCAGTGTTGACCCTCGTGAGGGCCGCACCATCATCATCAACGCAGAAACCCTTGAACGCCGGACCGCTCTTATGGAAGACGGAGTTCTCGAAGAATACAACGTCGAGCGCGATGGCGATGACAACATCGTTGGAGGCATTTTCAAAGGCCGTGTCAAAAACATCGAACCCGGCCTAAAAGCCATGTTCGTGGATATCGGCCTCGATAAAAACGCCTTCCTGCACTTTTGGGATGCCATCCCCGCAGCCCTCGACGGCGGCCTTGAGGAGATTCGCCGTGACGGACATCCTCAGAAAAAACAGAAAAAAATCACTTCCAAAGACATTCCGAGCATCTATCCGATCGGTTCGGAAATCATGATCCAGGTCTCCAAGGGGGCTATCGGAAACAAGGGCCCCCGGGTCACTACCAACATCTCGTTGGCCGGACGTTATCTCGTCCTCATGCCTTATTCCGACCAATTTGGCATCTCACGTCGAATTGATGACCCGAAGGAACGACAGCGTCTTCGCAAGATCATGCAACGCCTCAGTGTTCCTGAAGGAATGGGCATCATCATGCGCACCATCGCTACCGGAACACGCGCCCGACACTTCGTGCGTGATCTTGCCATGCTTCTCGAACAATGGGATCAGGTCGAAAATATCCGCAACACCAAGAATGCCCCTGCGTGCTGCTTTCGCGAACCGGATCTTATCGAAGGAACCGCTCGCAACTTCCTGACCGACGAAGTTGATAAAGTCGTCTGCGACGACGAAAAAACAACCGAACTTGTCCGCGAAATTGCCTCCAAAATCTCCCGCCGTGCCAAGCGAAAGGTTCACTATCTCTACTCAAAACAAACCATCTTCGAGCGCTTTGGAATTCAGAAGCAGATCGACGAGGCCTTCATGCGCCAGGTTTGGCTCCCTTGCGGCGGCTACATTGTCATTGATGAAACCGAGGCCCTGATTTCGATCGACGTTAACACCGGGCGCAACCGGGGTTCAAAGGACGTCGATAAAATGCTCCTCCAAACAAACGTCGAAGCCGCCGAGGAAGTGGCCCGCCAACTTCGTCTTCGCAATATTGGAGGTCTCGTCGTCGTTGACTTCATCGACATGCGTCACCGCCGTGATCAACAGACCGTTTATCGCGCGATGAAGGAACGCCTAAATCGAGACAAAGCGAAGACCCAGGTCCTGCAAATTTCTTCGGTCGGCCTCATGGAAATGACCCGTCAACGCCTCAATGAGAGTTTACTCGATTCCACCCTCGAGCCCTGCCCTTATTGTCAGGGTCGTGCCCGGATCAAGACCACCATGAGTATGAGTATTGAGATCCAACGTCGTCTCAACACCGTCATCCAACGTCACAAGGAAAACAATGAAGACGGCGACCTGATCATCACGGTCAATAGTGACGTTCTCAACCGCTTCAAATCCGAAGATTCCAAGATCCTCATGGAGCTGGAACGTTCACATAGTGGTCGCCTCATCTTCCGAAGTGATGCCAACCTCCACCGCGAGCGATTTGCCATCATTGACGCAAAGTCAGAAAAGCCTATTGTTCAATTCTAAGCTCAATCACTTTATAACCATGATGATCCCGATGATTCGCGCCCTGCTCGTGAGCATCGGGATTTTTCTTGTGACTTCCTGCTCTGCTCAAAACGCCGTGAACGACGTCCCAAAAATCCGCCTCGACGAGACCCACCTCCACACCTTCGACGGAGACAAGCTTCCCTACACCAGGTGGCTGCCGAAAGATGAGCCCGAGCTCGTAGTCATTGGCGTGCACGGCATCAGCGGCGCCACCTCCGACTATCGCCCTCTTGCCAAGCATCTCCTTGCCAAACTTCCGAAGGTTGCGATTTACGGAGCCGAAACCCGGGGCCAGGGCAAGGATCCCGTCAAAGAACGTCGCGGGCACATTGGTAATCGCAGGGAATGGTTCAAAGATCTCACTTCCTTCACCGCTCTCATCCGCAAAAAACATCCCAAAGCGAAAATCATCTGGTGTGGTGAGAGCATGGGAGCCCTCATCATCCTTCATGCTTATGCCGAATCCGAGGATCGCAAAAACCTTTGTGACGCCATGATTCTCGCCTCACCCATCGTAGACATCAAGAGAGACTTCCCCCGTTGGAAAATCAAGCTCGCCAATCTGGCGGGCTTCCTTTTTCCCAAAGCGCGCGTTTCCCTCGAGAGCCTCTCGGGCCAGGACGAGGTCCGCGTCACCAAGGACACCATTCACCAGGAGCAGGCAGCGACCAATTCCTACCACGTCAAGCGGCACACCCTTCACCTGCTCACCACTCTCGGCGACATGATACTCACCTCGAAGAAAGCCGGACAAAAACTCGATATTCCCCTCCTTATCCTCTACGGCGGAAATGACGTCTTTACAGATCCCAGGGATGTTGAAGCATTCATCAACGGTCTCCCAAAATCTGTCACAGTGACCAAAAAATTCTATCCTGAAAGCTTCCACCTCCTCTTCCACGACCACCAGAGCGACAAGGTCGTCGCCGACATTGCAGTCTGGATCAAGAGCCCTCCCAAACAGAAATAGAGGGCCGGGGAAATGACCAACGGCTAATTCTTTCGTATCATTGGATTCGCCCTTCTCCGGCCCGCTGATCACTCCTTTTGTTTGTCCCCCCTCTCTTGAAACTTTCTTTCCCCCTCTTTCGTAGTTTAGCTTCTCAAATCATGACCCGCACACTTGTTCTTTCTCTCTCGGCGCTTCTCCCGCTGCACGCACAGCTCGTCCCCTCCAAGCTCGACCCCAAAATCACCATCCCCGAAGGTCTCACCCTCAACCGCTTCGCCGACCAGAGCCAGGTCCGGAACGCCACCGCCATTTGCATCGATGGCCAAAACAGGGTCTACATTGCCGAAACCAATCGTTGGCGGGTGCAGGTTCAGGACATTCGCCACGGCGGAAAAAACGGCCGCTACCTCCGTGACCGTGTGAATGGTGACATTTCCTCAATGATCCTCGCCGACCGCACCGAGTTCCACAAAAAATGGGCCGGCAAGGAACCGGATTTCCTCAAATGGGAAGAGTTCACCAAAGACTCCGAAGTCATCAAACTTCTCGAAGACACCAATGGCGACGGCGTTTCAGATAAAACCACCGTCTATCGTGGCGACTTTAATGATCCCCTCGCCGGCCCCTCGGGAGGCCTCATTGAAAAAGACGGCACGATCTACTTCGCGATGATTCCCGGCGTCTACAGCCTCAAGGATACCGACAACGACGGCAAAGCCGAGGAGGTGAAAACCCTGGTCAACGGATTCGGGGTCCGGGTGAGCTTTTCCGGACACGACCTCAATGGTTTTGCGTGGGGGCCCGATGGCAAACTTTACTGGTCCATCGGCGACCGCGGCTATCATGTCGAACAGGATGGCAAAACTTTCTCCCGCCCCGACTCCGGCGGTGTTTTTCGCGCCAACCCCGACGGCTCTGAATTCGAGGAATTCTATGTCAATCTCAGAAACCCGAAGGAGATTGTCTTCGACGAATTCGGCAATCTCTTCACCGTCGATAATGACTACGACCATGGCGACCGGGAACGCATTGTTTACCTCATCGAACACGGTGACTCGGGCTGGAAGATGGGACATCAAACCATCGCTTCGTTCGGAGGCAGCGCTTTCACCCACATGGGCGGAAAGCCTCCAAGAAAAGAAGATCAACTCGACGCGTGGATGAACGAAGGCCTCTGGAACACCCGTCACGACCGCCAACCCGCCTACATCAACCCGCCCATCGCCTATAGCGCAAACGGTCCCTGCGGACTTGCCTACAATCCCGGCATCACCAGCCTGCCATCTTCCTTCGACCGCAATTTCTTCTTTGCCAGCTACGTCGCGGGCCCTGATCGATGCCTCATTGAGCGCTTCACCCTCAATCCAAATGGAGCCACCTTCAAGCTTGGCGAACAGGCCAACTTCCTCAAAGGCATCGCTCTCACCGATCTCGACTGGGGATACGACGGCAAGCTCTACATCGCGGACTACGGCGGCGGCTGGACCAAGTCCGGCAAGGGCAATGTCTACACCCTCGCCGACACCTCAAAGCTCAACACCCCCGCGATCAAGGAAGTCCGCGAACTCTTTGCCGACGGCTTCCCCAAAATGGAATCCGACACACTCTTCGCTCTTCTCGCGCACCCCGATCAACGGGTCCGTCAACGCGCCCAGTTCGCCCTCGCGGATCGCGATCTCGCCTCCCTTGCCCACTTTGAAAAAGCCATTAAGCCCGGCCAACCTCTCATGCGCCGCATCCACGGGCTCTGGGGCATCGGACAACTGGGTCAAAAAAATCCCTCCGCCCTCAATTCACTCACCAGTTTGATCGGCGACAAGGAAATGGAGATCCGCGCAAATCTCGCCCGCACTCTCGGAAATCACAGCAAGCATCTTGCTCCCTTCCGCAAGGCTCTCATCGCGATGCTTGATGATCAGTCCACCCGCGTCGCATCCCTTGCCGCCATCGCTCTCGCCAACCACGGCGACAAGACCGCCGTCGAGCCTGCTCTCGCCCTCATCGAGAAAAACAACGACAAGGATGTCGTGATCCGCCACGCCGGCCTCATGGTTCTCGCAAAATGCGCCGACTCGGCCGAACTCGCCAGATTAAACACTCACAGTTCCACCGCTGTTCGCCGTGCTGCGGTCGTCGCTCTCCGTCGTCAAAAATCAAAGTTCCTCGAATCCTACTTTGATGACAACGATCTTCACGTTCGCCAGGAGGCCGTCCGGGCGGCCTACGAAATGGACGTCCGCGCGACCTACCCCGCGCTGTCACAGCGTGCCTACACCATCGCCAAGCGGGTGACGGCAGAAGTCAAATGGCACCCTCTCACTGCCCGCCGCGCCATCCACGCCGCCTGGGCCCTCGGTCGCCCTGAAGATCTCGCTGTCCTCGCGGGAATCGTAAGCGATGCCTCTCTCGATTTCCGGGTCCGGCGTGATGCCCTCGTTGCCCTTCTCGATTGGAACAACCCTCCCGTCGCTGATCCTGTCACCGCCTTCGTCCGCATCCTGCCGACCGACCGAATCAAGTTGGATGCTTCCCTCCTCGACCAATTGACCGGACTGATCGATGGCACTGACAAAAACTCCCTCAACCTTCTTCCCCGTCTTCTGACGCTGGTGGAACAGGACAAACTCCCTCTTGGAAGCGAGCACCTCACCCGCTACCTGCAATCGACCAGCGTGCCTGTTGAAGCGCGGGAAAAAGCCCTTCAACTTCTTGCTCCCTCGCAAAAAAACAACCCAAACTGGCTCGCAACTTTGGAGATCCTCACCAAGGACAAGAGCGATAAAATTCGCAGCCAGGCTCGTGAGCTTCTTTCCAAAACCGACCCCAAGCGGGTCCTCGCCCAGCTGGGTGACCTCCTGACCTCAAAGAAGGCAACCGTGAAAGAGAAGCAACTCACCCTCAAGACTCTGACCAGGCTCAACTCACCCGAGGCCAGGAAACTCATCCAATCAGCACTCGACCGACTCGTTGCGGGCAAGGCCTCGGCTGGCATCGCCCTCGATGTTGTCACTGCTGCGGAAAAAGCCGAAATTTCGCTTGATAAGTTCCGCGCCTCTCTTCCCAAAGACGACCCGAATGCCGAATGGAATCTCCTATGCCGCGATGGTGGCGACATCAAGCTCGGTAAAAAAGTCTTCTACGAACATGGCACCGCCCAATGTCAACGCTGCCACACCATGCACGGAGTCGGCGGCGATGTCGGGCCTGAACTCGGAGCCATCGGAAAGGACCTCGACCGCGCCTACCTCCTCCGCTCGCTTATTGATCCCGGGGCCGAAGTGACAAAAGGCTACGGCATGGGAACCATCACCCTAAAAGACGGAACTCAAATCAGTGGCAACTTCATGCCCGACGACAAGGATGGAAATGCCGTCATCAAATTCGCCGAAACCACCAAGCTCATCAAAAAGTCCGACATCGCCAATAAGAGCCAACCGATCTCGGCCATGCCCCCCATGTCCGCGCTCCTGACCAAACAAGAAGCCCGGGACCTCGTCGCCTTCCTGGCCTCTTGTAAAAAGGATCAAACCGACGAAGGGCATAAGTGATTCCTCCGGAGTGCGGAGATTCAACTTCGCACTCCTTTCCGGTCACCCCACCCACACCATCTCCAAAAGCTCCTTCAAACGTCCCACCCCGGACGCCGAGGTCTTCGCAATGAATCCCTTGTTGTGGGCAAAATGAACATCATCCTCTTCACCGACCTTGGTAAACTCCATCCGCTTGTCATCGTTAAAGCGTGACATCCCGTATCCTTCCCCGCGGCGGTCGGGATAGACCATCGCGACGACTTCGTCCTTGAGACCCAGGTCTTCAATGTATCGCCCCATTCCCATCGAACCATCTTCGGGAAGGGGTTCGGTGCGCGGCATGAAGAGCACTTTTTTGCCAAAGCCTGTCTCCCAAATCTCAGTATTCTCTGCGATGAAAGCGAGCTGCTTTTTCATTCCCCGGACGAACTTGATCAAGTCCTCCCCCACCATCTTCATCACCTCGTAGATCGGATGCCCGGGCTGGTGCTCCGTCGATCCTGCAAAACGGCGAAGAAGAGTGATATCGATCGGGGAATTCAACTTCGACATCGCCTCGCGCTCCACTCCCAACCACTTTGCGGTGTCATTCGGACCACGGGTGTCGATGTATTCCGCAACCTCCAGCCAATCACAAAATTTGCGTGTCTCGTCGTAAATTCCAAGATGCTTCAGAACAAGACTGAGGGCACAAAGCGGCTCGGCGTCGCGCGGGAACTGATGGTGGTCAAAGTTCATCTTCGACTCGTCCCATTCCAAGCCCACATCTACCACCGCGATTTCGACATCCGCCAAATCCTCCGGTGTCGGTTCCCGGCGAAAAATGGGGACCCCGTGCTCCGCGATCAAAAGTGCGCAAGCCAGAAAATCATCCTTATGAGCCCCACCGGGGTGAACTACAATTTGTCGAATCATGGAGGCGGGCTTAACCTCCCGGTGAGCGATGCTCAACAACGAATGAAAATCTCCGTCATCATCCCTGCTCATAATGAAGAGGAATACCTCCCTGGCGGACTCGAAGCTGTCGCCAAAGCGGCCGCTATTTGTCCCTGCGACGTCGAAACGGTCGTTGTCCTAAACCGCTGCACCGACCGAACCGAAGAAATCGCAAGGAACGCCGGTGCGATCATTGCTCACGAAGAATCCAAAAACCTCTCCCTCATCCGGAACGCAGGCTTTGACGCTTCTTCAGGTGACATCATCGTCACGGTCGACGCCGATAGCCGGTTACATCCGCAGTTCCTTCGAATTGTGGTCGGGAAGCTGAAACAAGACATCGTCGGCGGAGGCGCATTTGTGCTCCCCGAGCGTTGGTCGCCTGGCATCGTCGCGAGCGCCATGATGCTCTTCCCCTACATCGCAAAATATCGAGTCTCGGTTGCCGCCTTCTGGACCACTCGCGAATACTTCCAGGCCATTGACGGTTTTAATCCCGACTTCGTCACGGTCGAAGACATTGACTTTGGCGTGCGACTTCGCGCCCACGGCAAAACCATCGGTAAAAAATGGGGAACTGTTTGGACAGCCCCTCTCGTCACCTCATGCCGAAAATTTGATCAGTTCGGCGACTGGCACGTTTTCACGGACCGAACCTTCATCCGACGGGCCTTCGAGGGAGACAACCGGGAAATCGCCGACCTTTATTGGTACAATCAGCGGGATTAAAACGCTCTGCTATCTCGCCGCCTTTTGATAGGCAACTTCAACTGATTGCCTTGAAAGCACTTCGAAGGTGCAGACTCCCAAAATCTTCACCCACGTAATGGAAGATCGCCAGAAGGCGAATCTGCCCGGTATCGGGGGATCTTCGGGAAGAGGTGGCGGCGTCATCGCATCACGCGTCGAGTTTCAAAGCAGCCTTTTGTGCGGCCGACTTGGGACCGTCGCTCTTTTGAGTTTCACTGGTAAGGCGCATGCCCACCGGCTTGGAGACTCCAAACTCTTCCATCGTCACTCCATACATCACATCGGCGCGTTCCATCGTCCTTTTGGAGTGCGTCACAATGATGAACTGACTTTGGTCAATGAAGGCATCGAGTACTTTCAGGAATCGACCAATGTTCGCTTCATCAAGAGGTGCATCCAATTCATCCAACACACAGAACGGGCTGGGCTTCACCATGTAGATGGAGAAGAGCAGCGCCACCGCGGTCATGGAGCGCTCGCCACCCGACATGAGCGAAATGGATTGGAGCTTTTTTCCGGGAGGCTTGGCAATCACTTCAATGCCACACTCAAGCGGATCGCTTTCATCCTGAAGAATAAGATCGGCCGTTGCTTTCTCACCAAAGAGACGCTTGAACATCGACTTAAAGTTCTTACTCACCGCATGGAAGGTCTCGGTAAAGAGACGCTCCGACTCGGTGTTGATCCGATCAATGATCTCCAGAAGCTTGGCCTTGGAATTCACAAGATCATCGTGCTGATTCTTGGTGAAGGTATGTCGCTCTTCGAGTTCGTCGAATTCCTCGATGGCATCAAGATTCACCGGACCCATCGAATCGAGGCGGCGCTTCAAATCAGCGACAATCGCCTCCACAAACTTCCAATCGGGACCTTCTTCGCCCAAAAGCTCCATAACGACTTTCTCGTCCTCATCTGACTTTGAGCCCACTTCGATCTCCTCATCAACCTCTTCTTCGCCATCAACACCGGCCCGCCCCTCGGAGGACTGGCGACGACGACTTTTCTTCTCCGCTTCCTTGCGCTCGCTGATACAGGCAATCAAGGCATGGGTATCAGGCCGGAAATGCGCAAGATCCACCTGATGGCGCTCCATCGTGGTATCGACGAGATTCTCAAGGCGCAGGTCGAGCTTGGTGCAAGCCACCTCCTCCTTGCTGATTTGCTTGAGAACCGTGTTTTGACGGCTGCGGATCTCGGAGAATGCCGCCTCGGCTTCCTCGATCCCCCTTGCGAGCCCCTTGCGTTGTTCGTCGGCGTGGCTCAATTCTTCGGTGAGTTTGGAAACTTCCGCGCGGTAGCCTTCCATCTCCCTGAGCATCGTCTCGTTCTCGCCATCCCCTTTTGTGATCCTTTCACGAGCGGATTGAATTTCACTCTTTCGACGGGCATTCAATTCAGCCAGTTCACGAATGCGTCGGCTCATCGGATCCTGCTCACGCGCCGCCGA
Organism: uncultured Verrucomicrobiales bacterium; assembly: GCA_937916505.1. GTDB lineage: Bacteria > Verrucomicrobiota > Verrucomicrobiia > Verrucomicrobiales > Akkermansiaceae > SW10. Next base: position 17,528 of record CALFSW010000475.1, read on the forward strand.
GTCGCGGGCTTGCTTCTCAACCGCCAGAGCGGTGCGGGCTTCATTGAGTTGCTCACGGGACTCGTTTTCCCGCTTAATCGCTTCCTCGGCGCGAACCGAGAGTTTCCGGGAATCATCCTCCAGAGCGGTCAGTCGCTCACGGGCGCGGGCGAGTTCATTTTCCAGGGCGGAGCGACTGTCCGTTGCGCTCTTTTCCCGGTTGCTCGATTCATCGCGCTCCCACTGGTTGTTCCCCACTTTGGATTCAACGGAATCCGCCTCGCGCTTGGCCAGCTTGAGTTGACCTTGCAAGGTCGAGTCTTCGACCCGATGACGCTGAAGGCGATCCTTGGCCTGCTCCAATTCCTCGCGAAGTTCTTTGGTCCGCTCTTCACAATCGAGAATGTTCTGCTCTGCCGCCTTCTCCTCGTCAGCTAATTTTTTAACCTCGATGATGAGAGCTTCGATCTCGTTGCGACGCTTTAGCAATGAGTTATCTTTTCCTCCGCTCGACCCGCCACGAAGGACCCCTTCAGGCGTCAGGATTTCGCCAATCTCTGTGACGAAACTCAAATCGGGATAATCGCGGCGGAGCTTGAGAGCGGTCGCCCGATCAGGCACGATGAGAACCTGTGCGAGGAGATGCTCCATCAAGCCGATGAACTTGGCATCCACCGTGACCACATCGAGAGCCCATGCGGAAGCTCCTTCGGGCAGAGCCTCGATCTGGCTTCCCTTTGCGGCCGGAAGAAGGCTTTCCGGAAGAATGGCCGCAGTGCCTTTTTTGCCATCGATGAGACGCTCAATGATGGCATCGGCAAGCTCTTCGTCACGGACAATAATCGCCTGAAGGACCTGGGAAAGTGCCGCCTCAATCGCGATCGCATATTCATCGGGCGCTTTAAGTTGGGTCCCCAGCAGACCGTTGAGGCCGGGCTTGATTAAATCCGGATCGTTCAGTCCCTTGAGCACAGCCTGGGTTCCTTTCTCCAATCCCTCACCGCTCTCCACGAGCTGTTTGAGGACATCGAGACGAGAGCTTTTTTGGGAATAGGCGCGGTGTGCCTCGGATGCGGCCTTGCGTGCCACATCAAGAGAGCCTCGTACTTCTTCAAATTCCCGTTGGGTTTTCTCCCGTGCTTCTTCCAATCCCGGAAGCGTCTTCTGGTGATCTTCGAGAAACTTGATGAACTGATCGCGCTCGGCAACCGTCTTGATTTGCTCTTTTCGCAGCCGCTCCGCCTCTTCTTCGAGCTGTTTCATGCGCTCCTTGTTCCCCTCCATCTGGCTGAGGGCACTCTCAATCTTCGCTTGTGAGCTGGCAATGATCTGCTGGGTTGAGTTGGCCTCGGCACGAGCCCGACGCAGTTGCTTTTCGATTTCCTGACGCTCTTGGGCCAAGCCATTGGCAGCTTGTTGGCGCTCGGTGGCCTGGGTCCCTTTGTCCGCGATTCTCTTTTCAAGATCCTGCAAAGCTGCCTGGCTTTGCTGAAGGGTCTCTTGCTGCTCGGCGAGATTGGACTGGGTTGAATCAATGTCCTTCTCGTTTTGAGCCAGCCGTTCGGCCAATTCTCCTTTGCGCTCGTTGTTGAAGGCAACACGACTTTCAGCGGCCGAAATCGCGTTCTTTTTATCGGAGAGACGTTGGCGAAGTCCGGAGAGCTGGGAATCGAGCGCCTGGGCCTTGTCCCGGGCATTCACCACAGCAGCCTCCTGCTTGGGAAGGTCCTGCTCGATCGAGTCGCGGTTCTTAAAGAGAGAGGAAAGGGAAACGAGCAATTCCTCTCGTTCACCGGTGAGTCGCTGCCAGAGACGATGACTCAAATGAGTATCAAGAATCGTGACGTCTTTGGCGAGAGACTGATACCGGCGGGCCTTGGAAACCTGCCGCTTGAGGGAGTTCATGCGGCGATCCTGCTCGGCGAGCACATCCGACACCCTCAGAAGGTTTCCCTCCGTGTATTCCAACTTCCGCAGGGCATCCTTCTTCTCCTTCTTCGACTTCGTAATCCCGGCCGCTTCCTCGAAAACCTGTCGACGATCCTCGGGCTTGGCCGAAAGGAGCATGTCAATCTTGCCCTGCTCCATGATTGAGTAGGAAGAACGCCCAATCCCGGTGTCCATGAAAAGATCACCAATATCGCGGAGACGACAGCGGGTATTGTTGATGAGATACTCCGACTTGCCATCGGCGTAAACACGACGAGTGATCGAAACTTCGTTGTGGTCGGTTTTGAGAGCCTTTTCACAATCAGCAAGGGTCAGTGTCACCTCGGCCATTCCGAGCTTCTTGCGCTTCTCGGAGCCGTTAAAAATGACGTCGGCCATTTCCCCACCCCGCAATGCCTTGGCAGAGGTCTCACCGAGCACCCAACGAATAGCGTCAACCACATTGGACTTACCACAACCATTCGGCCCCACGATGCCAGTCACCCCTTCGGCGAATTCAAAACGGGTCTTATCGGCAAAGGATTTGAAGCCGTAGATGTCGAGGGACTTGAGATACATGGTTACTGGGGAATGAAAATTGATGAAAGAGTGACTACTCCGGAGAAGGTCTAGATCGTAAAACCGCTCCACCGAAGCTGCAAGAAGACTCCAGAAAAACAACTACATATTGTGCTGTTTCTCGCAAATCACACAACATGGAGTGGAGCGGGGAACTTTACCAATCTGAATAAAATCACAGATCTCCCTCCGAAGTCGGCTCGCTTCGTCGTAATTTCCAGCACTCCTGTCAGCTTCTACGGCTATCCGGCAAAGAAGAATGAAGGCAATCCTTTCACTCCGAGACCTTTGACGACGAAAAGGCGACCTGCATGCTCCTCTACCTCGGTCTTATGAACTCCGGTGGTAATATAGAGATCACCTAAATCCGGACCACCAAAGGCACACGCAGTCGTTTCCAGACACGGGATTTCAATCCGTTGGACCTCGTAACCGCTCTCAGGATCGAAGCTCGTCACACAGGCCCCGTGGCAGAAGGCGATCCAGAGATCACCGTTTTCATCAATCGCCATCCCATCAGGCGAGCTTTCGATATGGTTCAAGGCCACCACACGCCGGGAATTGGTCATCGCTCCATCAGCATAATCGAAGGCGAGAACCTGCTTTGCGGGAGTATCGACATAATAACAAGTCCGACCATCTGCCGACCACACGATCCCGTTCGAGTTTGTCACCGGGCCATAGGCCCTTGTGACCTCAAGATCGGGCGACAGACGATAAAGATCCGCATCGCCTTCCTTCTTCACCAAGCTGATGGTCCCCGCAAAAAAGTGACCGTCCGGAGAACATTTCCCGTCATTAAAGCGATTATTTTCCTTCTCGGGCTCGGGATCGGCAATTGGAGTCACTTCACCGGAATCCTCATCGAGAAAGGAAAAACCGTCATCTCCCGCGATCACAAATCCCCCGCTTTTCCGCGGGACCACTGTTCCAACCCGTTGTCCAACATCCCAAATTCGCTCGTTTCCGCTCACCGGATCAAAGGAAATCACCTTATGAGACTCGATATCGACATACAAAAGTCGATCCCCCACCCATACCGGGCCTTCGCCCCAAGCCGAACGATAATTCCCAACCGGTTCAATTGTCATGGGACGACAAAAACTTTGTAACGGGCGTTTGTCGAGTTTTTCAAAGGAATTACCCGTCATCTGAAGGGCGATTGGCTTGAACCTCCTCATCGCCTACGTAGCGGGGAAATATTTT
>CALFSW010000476.1 GCA_937916505.1 uncultured Verrucomicrobiales bacterium
ACGAAGGCCAGATCGCCGTGATCAACGAGCAGCAGCATCTCAAGATGGTCATGCGGACCGCCGAGGGAGGAAAGGAGGGCGGCGCGCTCAATCCGCCCCGCGCCTGGTCCAGCACCAGCACCGACGGCGGCAAAACGTGGAGTGTTGCTCAGGAGGAATCGGACCTCTGGAACACCGTGTCGGAAGCTTGGTTCGGCCAATCGGGCACCGGCACTCAGCTCTACCTTTACAATGACGGCCCCGCCTTCAGCCGCATGGCGCTGCGCTACAAAGTGAAGCCAACCAGCGGCGCGTGGAGTGAAGAACACACCTTCTTCGACGCTGGCATCCACAATTCCTATCCGACGCTCATTGAAACAGCGCCTGGCGAGTTCCGTGCGGTATGGGACAGCGGCGATGAGAAGCGTCACCGCCGCTCGATTCGCTTTGGAAAGCTCACCCTCAAAAATTAACCATGAAACCCCACCTCGCCCTCCTCATCGCCCTACTGCTCGCACCGCTGGCCGCGGCGGATGCCGACGAGGGGCAGACGATCACGAACTCCATCGGCATGAGGCTCGTGCCCATCCAGCCCGGTGTCTTCACCATGGGCCAGGACGGGCCGCCGATTGCAGGCAATGGCAACATGGCAACGCATCACGAGGAGTTTCGCTCGGCGGACTGGGATGAGAAGCCGGTGCATCGCGCGACGCTCACGCAGCCGTTTCACATGAGCGTCACCGAGGTCACCCTGGGACAGTTCCGGAAGTTTATGCCCGATTTCCGCCAGGGCAAAGGCGCGGATGATGACGCGGTGCATGCCATCACCTGGACCAAAGCTGTGGCCTTTTGCGAGTGGCTGTCGAAGAAGGAAGGCAAAACGTATCGCCTACCGACGGAAGCGGAATGGGAGTATGCCTGCCGGGCAGGCACGACGACGATCTTTCACACTGGCGGCACCCTGCCGGCCAGACATCAGAAATGGTTTGGGCGAAGGGGGTGGCGCGAACTGTATTTCCCGGATGGCACGATGCCGGCCGAGTATGATTGGCAGGACGATCCACCTTCGCTCCGCGTCGCGCAAAAGACTCCGAACGCCTGGGGCCTGCACGACATGCACGGCAACCTCGCCGAATGGTGCCTCGACTGGTATGGCCCGTATGAGATCGGCGATCAAACCGACCCACTGGGCCGCAGCGGCGGCGACTTCCGCGTGTTCCGCGGCGGCAGCCACTCGATGATCACGCGCATGGTGCGCTCGGCCAATCGCGGCGGCTGGATTCCCGATTCCGCAAGCCCCTGGGTCGGCTTCCGCGTCGTCCTGGGCGAGTTGCCGAAAGGAAGGCTGCTGCCTCCGCCTCCACCGCCGATGATTGCGCAGAACGTGAGCCAGCAGCCGGCCCACATCGTCCCGCAGGCCGCGGAGGTGCCCTTCATGGAAGGACCGCGATATTACCGCCAGATCCCGGAGGGTCAGGTCGGTCCGCTTTTCACGCGGCACAATCACAGTCCCGGCCTGACCGAGTGCCCGAACGGCGATCTGCTTGTCACCTGGTTCACCTGCGTCAGCGAACCCGGACCCGAACTCGCCAACGGCGCGAACCGCCTTCGTTTTGGCGCGAAGGACTGGGAAGCGCCCGCGCCTTTCTGGGATGCGCCCGATGTGAATGACCACGCGCCGAAGCTCTGGTGGGACGGCGAAAAAACGATCATCCATTTCGCGGAAGCGCGCGGTTTTGCCGACGTGCTCTTCCGGACTTCCACTGACAATGGCGCAACGTGGAGCAAGGCCAAGGTTTTTATCCCTCACGGCGAGACCAGCAACAACCTCATCCGCACCCACGAGGGCGTCCTCGCCATCTCGGTCGATAGTGGTTCGCTCATCATCAGCCGCGACAACGGCCAGACATGGAAACAAACCGGGGCCTGGCGCAGCGGCAAGACCGAGCTGAGACCCGGCGGCAGCGGCCCCTGCATCGCCGGCATTCATGCGCCGCTCGTGCAGCTCGCCGACGGTCGCCTCATGGCGATGGGCCGCTTCGACGACGTGGCCGACCAGGAGCGCTTCGGTTTCAAAATGCCGGTCAGCTATTCCAGCGATCTCGGTGAGACGTGGCGCTATGAAGCCAGCGAGTTTCCCGTCGTGAGCAACACTCAACGTCCCGTGCTGCTGCGGCTCAAAGAAGGCCCCATCGTGCTCTGCTCGTTCACCGATCAGGCCCGCGATCTCAAAAAGGGCCTCGGCGGCAAAGGCTTGACCTTCAAGAGCACCGACGGCGACTTCACCGGCGTGGGCCTCTTTGCCGCCGTCAGCTACGACGAAGGCCAAACCTGGCCCGACCGCCGCCTCGTCACCCTCGGCAGTTCGGCCAAAGCCGACACCAACGGCTACCTCGCCATCACCCAGACCCGCGATGGCCGTATCCAGCTCATCACCAGCAGCCGTCACTACGCCTTCAACCTTGCCTGGCTCAAACAACTGCCGCCCGCGCCGAAGATGTAAATCATGTAAGACCTATGAAACACACTCTCACGCTCCTAACCGCCCTGCTGCTCTCGCCACTGGCCACGCTGCACGCCGCGCCCTCCACGGATGCCCGCATCGTCATCGCCAGCGAGTCGGGGGCGAAGCTCGACAGTGATGTGATCAAAGGCGGCGGCACCGATGACACGGCGCTCATCCAAGGTATTCTCGACCGCGCGCCGAAGCTTGGTTCGCTGAAGCTCGTTGTGGATGGTCCGATCCTCGTCACAGGGCTCACGGTCCACTCCAACACGACAATCGAGTGCCTGAATCGAGCCTGCGGGTTCTATCTCGCGGACAACTCCAATCGCCCGCTCATCGCCAATGCGACGCCGCAGCCGGAGGGACGTGACGACCGGAATCTCTCCTTCCTCGGCGGCACCTACAACGGCAACGCGGAGCACCAGGAGCACTCGACCAGAGAACACGGCTGGACAACCACGTTCGCGCTGCATGGCGTGGAGCAGGTGCTGTTTCGCGATGTCTCGATCACGAACTCGCGCACCTTCGCCGTGTATCTCACCAACTGGCGGCGTGTGGTGCTTGAGAACATCTACATCAACCTCGACCATATCCCGACGCGCTCCAACCAGGACGGCATCCACGTTCAGGGTCCAGGCGAGTTTCTCAGCATCCGCAACGTCCAGGGCCGCGCGTGGGATGACCTGATCGCACTGAATATCGACGACCTGCTTGGGGATTGGGACAGTGAGGGGAAGTTCGGCCGCGATCCTGCATCCATGAAGCTATTCGGCAGCGCTGCCGGGATCGGCCATGTGACCGATGTGGACATCGACGGCGTGGTGGCTGACGATTGCGCGCAGGTTCTCCGCATCCTCTCCCGTGCTTCCCGCCTCGACCGTGTCTCCATCCGCAACGTGAAAGGCACTTACCGGGACTTCGGCGTGTGGATCACGCCCTATCTGCGCGAGGGCGGCAACATCGGGCGGCTCGAGTTTGAGAACATCGACCTGCGTCCCGTCGGACCACGCGGCTACGATTATGTGCCGCCCTTCCTCTTCTGGATCGCGGGCAAGATGGAGCAGGTGACGCTCAAGAACATCAGCAGCCACGCGCCCGTCGACGACCGCCCGCTCGTATGGATCCAGCCGGATGCGAAGATTGATCGGCTGCGTATCGATGGCTTGAACGTCTATGACCCACGCAAGGAACCTGGCCACGCACCTCTCATCCGCGCCGATGGCCG
>CALFSW010000477.1 GCA_937916505.1 uncultured Verrucomicrobiales bacterium
GGTTGTTCAAATGGACTGTCTTAAGGCTTGAATGCCCGATTTATAATGACTATTCCTCGCAACGATGTGGGTGTGGTCGAAGCTTTCTGCGGTGAAATGGACCGATGCCTGGGAGGAGCGTTTTTACGGGAATCCCAATTCGGTGATCACCGAGATCAAGGGAGGGAAGACGGCCAGAGTGGAGGTCTACTGTGAGACAGAAAATGACGCCGAATTGATTCAAGAGCAATTTGGAGGATCAGTGCGTGAACTGAAATCACGCAACTGGGTGGCGATGAGCGCTCCGAAGTCAGAACCTCTCATGATACGGGACCGCCTTGTGATTTCCCAGATTGAGGTCGACGATGATAAGTTTCCGGGAAAAGAGGTGATCGTCGTTCCTCCCGAAATGGCCTTTGGAACAGGGGATCACCCGACGACGGCGACCTGCCTCCGCCTGCTGGTGGATCATTCCGAAGAACTTGAAGGCGGTTGGAGTTATCTCGATCTGGGAACCGGGAGCGGAGTGCTGGCGATGGCTGGAAAGCTTCTGGGAGCGGGGGAGGTGCAGGCTTTCGACTTCGATGGCAAAGCGGTTGAGGTTGCCGCTCTTAATATGAAACGCAATCAGATCTCTGAAATAGAGGTCTTTGAGGAAGATGTCTTCACCTGGAAGAACTCAAAGCGCTTTCAAGTCGTCACGGCCAATCTCTTCTCAACCGTTTTGATTGAAGCCCTTCCCTTGATGGCAAAATGGATCAAAAAGGAGGGGCGTTTGATCCTCTCCGGGATCCTGGCCGAGCAATGGCTGGAGGTTCTCGAGACTGCCGAGAATTGCGATTTCAAACCTTTGGGTCACAAGAAGATTGGGAAGTGGGTCTCGGCTTCCTTTTCCGCACCTTGAGAGGCGCGGAGGATTTTCGATAAAAATAAGGCCCATAAACTCATTTGCCTTGCAAGGAGTGCGGTGGATGTGCAGAAAAACCCCGCTCCCCGGGGAGAAACGTGCCATTCGCCACCCATAGATGTTTTTTCCCGGTTTTTGGGGTAAACCAACCTACATAACATCATGGACAGTCTCTCTCATCGCGTTACCTCAGTGACCCCATCGCTGACTCTTTCAGTCACAAATCAAACCAAGGCCATGCGCGCGGCCGGTGAAGAAGTTTACGGTCTCGCTGGCGGTGAGCCCGACTGTGACACTCCCGATTTTATCAAGCAGGCCGCTTATACCGCGCTGACCGAGGGCAAGACCAAATATACTCCGGCTGCCGGCATTCCCGAGCTTCGTGAGGCCATCTCACAGAAGCTCAAGAATGACAATGGGATCAGCTACGAGCCCAAGGATATCTGTGTGACCTCCGGAGCAAAACAGGCCTGCTTCAATGCCATTCTCGCGATCGTGGAGGAAGGCGACGAAGTCATCATTCCTTCTCCCTACTGGGTCAGCTACCCGGAGATGGTCAAGCTCGCCGGCGGTGTTCCCGTTTTGGTTGAGACCAAGGAAAGTAATAAGTGGAAGATCACCGCTGATGAGTTTGAGGAGGCGATGTCTCCCCGCACCAAGATGATCATCCTCAATACTCCCGGAAACCCCACCGGATCAGTTTACTCCAAGGAGGAAATTGAGAGTATCGTGGAAGTGGCGTCATACGAGGACATCATCATTCTTGCCGACGAAATCTACGAGCATCTCGTCTATGGTGACCAGAAGCACGTTAGCGTCGCTTCGGTTAATGAGGATGCCTACAATCTGACCATCACGGTGAATGGATTTTCCAAATCTCACTCGATGACCGGATGGCGTATCGGTTACACCGCCGCACCTACCGCAATCTCCCAAGCCCTTTCGACCATCCAAGGCCACACCAGCTCGAACGCCACGACCTTCGCCCAGTATGGTGCCCTGGCAGCTCTCACGGATCCTGCTTCAGCTCCCTTTATCGAGAACCTTCGCGGGGAATATGACGTTCGTCGGCAGTTTATGTTGAGCCGCCTTAAGGCGATTCCAAATGTCAGCGTGGTGGAGCCCAAAGGCGCCTTTTACTTCTTTGTGAATTGCACGGATCTTGGCCTAAAGTCGGTCAACCTCTGCGATAAGCTTCTCAATCGTTACAAGGTTGCGGCTGTCCCCGGCGTGGCTTTCGGACACGATATGGGGGTGCGAATCAGCTACTGCACGACTCTTGATGTTCTGAACGAGGGCATCAGCCGTTTCGAAGAGTTTTGCCGCTCGCACTAAAGCGGAAAAACGATTCAACTTTCAAAAAGGCGCGGGAAACCGCGCCTTTTTATTTTTACGCGACGGCAAAGAACCGTTGGGCGTTGGTACTGAAAGTCGTTTGCGGGAGATTACAAATCCGGGCCAGTTCCGCTGAGATCAAGGGAAGGTTTGCAGGATGGTTTGCATCGGGCCAATCGAATTCAGGGTCGGGTGGGGCCATGTCGGGAGCGTCGGTTTCGACCAGGATTCTCCCGGGTGGGAGGGCTTTGAAAACTTCCCTGACTTTGGCTTTGCGAGGGTGAAGAAAATACCCGGAGAAGGAAAAGTAGGCGCCGAGCTTCAGGCAATCGTTGGCGGTTTCTCTTGATCCGGCAAAAGAGTGGAGAAGAAATTGTGGAAGAGCGGGGGCAGCACGAAGTTCTTCGAGGAGCGGACCCCAGGCTCTCAAGCAGTGGATGGTGACGGGGCGCTGAAGTTCCAGGCCGAGTTCAAGTTGTTGCCGAAAGACCTCGTGTTGAATTTCCAAATCGGGCTTCTTCATCCAGCGGTCAAGACCACATTCCCCGAGGCTGGCTTGCGGGTATTTTTCGAGATAACCGGCAAGAATCTCGAGCCAGGGAGGTGATCGGTCCCGAATCTTCCAGGGGTGAAGCCCAAAGGCTGGAATGACAAAGCCCGGATACTCTTCGGCCAAGCGGGCGACCCCGGGCCAGTCTCTTTCACCGGTTCCATTGACGACACAGCCGGTGATTCCGGCTTCTTTCATGGAGGCGACCAACTCTGCCTGCCGACCGAGGAAACGGGGATCCTGCAGGTGGTTGTGAGCATCGATCATGAATACCGGGCTATCAAATCCGCAGCAGCCTTTTGAAAATCGGTTTCGTGGCAGGTCAGGAGAGAGAGGGTGTCTTGTGGTTCCGAATAGACCGAGTCCTCCGATCCGGGGCGGCGGTAACAAAGATCGTAGTGATCGACCAAAATGGACTCGAGAAAGCCAGTCCAATTCCGGGCATCAATTTGACGGTGCCATTCGTCAACCTGGTCGTTTCCACGAAGACGCCGGAGGCCGTCGAGAGTGTCTTTGAGAGAGTCCGGATGAGCAATGAAGTGTTCGTAGTCTCCGGCGAGGAGTTTTCCTCTTTCGTGAAGAGGGAGTTCCACCAGAACCATTTGACCTTCTCCAAGTCGTTTCCAGAGGGGGGGAGGGCATTGCAGCCCGCCAATCCGATTGGATTCTGCTTCCGTAAAGACGGGCCGGTCGGGATCAAAGCCACGGAAGGCTTCCCAAAGGCGGGATTCAAAACGTTTTTGATTGGGCTGCGGGCTGCCGGGAGCATTTCCCAGAATAGATCCGCGATGATTGGCAAGTCCTTCGAGGTCAAGAATCTGGGCGCCCTGATTTTTCAACTCATGAAGAAGTCTCGTTTTTCCGCAACCGGTGAGCCCTCCGAGGACGATCAGTTCGGGGCGCGGAGGCGAGATGGTCGGCTCGAGGTCCGCCATGAGATATTTTCGCCAGGCCTTGTACCCGCCATCGATCACCCGGGTTCTCCATCCGATGGCCCGGAAGATGATTGCCATGGAATTTGAACGAAGATTTCCTCTCCAGCAATAGATGAGCGGGGCGAAAGAGCCGGGATGGTTCGCCAGGGTTGTGGCGAGGTGTCGATGGATGTTTTTGGTGATCAGCGTGGCACCAAGCCGTCGGGCTTGATAAGGATTTTCGGCATTGAGAGCACCGACTTCATGCCTTTCCTCGTCGGTGAGGACAGGAAGGTTAATCGCTCCGGGGATGTGGTCTTCGGTATATTCCGTGGGCGAGCGAACATCAATGATGTCCGGGTAATCCGCGAGGGAAAATGGAGGGGATATACGCTCGGGAAGATCCACTACCCTAGGATTTTAATTCTACGACAAGGCTGACTTCCACTGAGACGCCAAGAGGAAGGGAAGAACAGCCGACGGCAGCACGGGAGTGTTTTCCTGCCTCGCCGAAAACTTCGACCAAAAGGTCCGAGGCGCCGTTGATCACTTGCGGATGGGCCGTGAAATCTGGCTCGGCGTTCACAAATCCCGAGAGGGATACGATGCGTTCGACCTGATCAAGCGAGCCCGCTTCCGCTTTGATGACCGCCAGGCGGGTCAGGAGTGCGGTTCGGGCTGCCAGTTGAGCCGTTTCGAGATCGCATTCGGAAGGAACCTTGCCCAGGTATTTTTGATCTCCAATGATGGGAAGACCTCCGGAGATATGGAGGAGATTACCCGATCGGACCGCATTGAGGTAGGAACCAACCGGGGAAGCCGCTTCAGGAAGTTCGAGGCCCAGAGCGGCGAGTTTTTGTTCAGGAGTCATCGGAATCTTCAGTTGGAGTTTTTGGTTTGGTGTATTCGTTGGTGAAGAGTGCGATGAATTTTGCACCCGACTTGGTGAGGCTGGCTCTACGACCACTGCCGGTGAGGCGACCGCGGGTGTAATGTTCGTGACGCGAGCGGGTGGTTCTCACGTAGGTCAGGGTGGCTTTGCGAACCTGGCGGTGGCTCGGGACCACCGATAGAGGGATGCCGGAGTCCGTGAAGGAAATCTCGAACGAAGGGCTCCCGGCATCGTGGTTCCCTTTCTTGAGCCAAGGATAACGCCTGGTAATTTCGAGTTCCTCCTTACGGGGAATGGCAACCTTGAAATAGGGGGAGGCGCTCTCGAGAAAGGTGGGAATGGTCATGTCCGCGCTGGCTTTCACTGCTTGATAGAGTGAGGCCACATCAAGTCCGATGAGATTGCGGCCATCGTAACTCCCGCGTGGAGTTTTTGCCCCAAGCCAGTCTGTAAAATTTTCAGTTGAGAGCATGCACAACTCCAGGTGGAGGTGTGCCCGGGTTCGGTTCAGGCCCGCTCCGGTAAAGCCCATTTTTCCGATTGGGAAACCGCCAAGAACGCGCTGGTCAAGCTCGACGTCCACTTGTGACAGGTGGGCGTAGAGGCTGAAGAAGGGGCCGTAGCCCCAGTCGTGCTTGATTACGAGATACTTTCCATAGTCGCTGCCGCCCGAAAGTTTGTTGACATAAACGACCTCACCACTGGCGATCGCGCGAATCTCATCGAGAGGATTTCCGTGCTTGTCGCGTTTGGTGGGCTTGATATCGAGGCCTTCGTGGAATTTGGTAGCGATGATTCCTTCCTTCTCTGTGTTGATCAGATTTCGAACAAAGCCATATTGTCCGCCGGTCCATGCTTCGGTGGTTTTGCCTTCCGAGGAACGGTAGACAAACATGTAAAAGTCCTCCGGATTACCATCGAACAAAGCTTGGTTGTCCGTTGGGAGACTGATTTTGAGGGGTTCCGCCGCGTTTAGGGCGAGAGGAAGAAGGAAGAGGATCCTAAGAAAATTCATGGTCAGGATTTACGTCGATTGCGTTCTTTCTGGGCCTCTTTGGCAGCCTTTTGCGCCTCTTTGCGCTGTTTTTCGTGACCTTTAAGACGCGCTTTCCACTCTTTTTGCGATTCTCCGGTGAGGGGGTAGGCGTATTCGAAGCGGATAATCTCGACCTGCTTGATGCCCTGCCAAACGACAAGCTTTCCGTCGCGAACCGGTCTGTCAATATAGACCGCGTCAACGGGACGTCCATTGAGCATGGCGACGAGCCACTTGCCCTGATTTTGGGTCGTGAGGGCGGCGATGCGACCGTTGGCGGCCTTGTCGAACGAAAAAGTTGCGCCGTAGGATCCGTCGGCCGTGACGAAATGTTTCAATGAGACGATTTCCTTGGTGAAGGTGAGAGGACTTTTTCTAAAGAAGCGCTTTTTGTTTCCCATCGGGAGTGGGAAAACCATCTTGGGGCCATCGCTGACCGCGCCCTCCAAATGGAAGGTGAGCCGGTTTTTTTCAGGGCGTTTTCCCATCGCAAATGCGGAGGGAAGAGCCATGGAGATGGCAAGGAGTGCAAGGATCAGGCGTCGGGTCATGGGGTCTTTAAGTTAGGTGTTTGGGCAAAACGGGTTGGATTTCTTCTCAGTGCCGATGCTCGTTTGAGGACCGTGGCCGGGAAAGACCGCCGTTTCTTCCGGCAAGATGTAGAGTTTTTGGCGGATGGAGTCGAGGAGTTGATCGTGATTCCCTCCGGGGAGGTCGGTGCGGCCGATGCTGCCGCTAAATAAGGCGTCTCCGGCGAAGAGGAAGGACTCGGCGGCCAGGTGGAAGGAAATGGAGTCGGGCGAATGGCCCGGGACGTGAGCGAGATCGAAGTGGTCGTCTCCGATGATCAGGGAGCTTTGCCCGCCGAGGATTTCGTCGATTTCGTAAGGAGGGATCTCGATGGGGAGGCCCATTTCCTGAACACGTTTCTCCATGATGATTTCAGGGGCATAGTCTTGAAAGGCATAAACGCGGGCTCCGTCGGCTCGCAGCGCGGCCACATCTTCAACATGATCGAAGTGTTGGTGGGTGAGGAGGAGGTGGCTGGGTTTGAGCGATTTTTCGCGGAGGAAGTCGGCGATCCCTGCTGGCGCATCAATGACAATGCAGCGGCCATTCTCATCTGCAAGGATGTAGCCGTTCGTCTGGACGAAGCCGCCGGTGTGAATGAAGAGATTCATGAGCGAAGGAAGTTGATGGCCGGGGCAATCGCCTCTGCGGGGATGGTGGAGCAAGTGATGCCGTTGCCAAGTCGGTCGAGGAGAACGAAAGTGCGCTTTCCTCCGGAGAATTTCTTATCGCGGGAGAGTTTTTCAAGAACGAGATCGGTGGAAATATCCTTATCGAGATTGAGGGGAAGCTGGTAGTGGGCGAGGAGATTGAGAATCCGCTCGCTTGATTCTTTGGGAAGCCCGGCGTGGTCTTCTGAAAGCTTCAGGGCGGCGCGAATGCCGAGGGAGATGGCTTCGCCATGGAGGAGGGTGCCGTAGGGAACGGAGGCTTCGATGCCATGACCAATGGTGTGTCCGAAGTTGAGCAGAGCCCGGGTGCCGGAGGTTTCCTGTTCGTCTTCCTCGACGACCCGGGCCTTGATCGCAACGTTCCGTGCGATGAGCTCGGCGGGGACATTTTGATTGAGCGGGTCGAATTGCTCGAGATCGGCGAGCATGGCCTCGTCGCGAATGGCGGCGTGCTTGATGACCTCGGCAAATCCTTCACGGAACTCGCGACCGGGAAGGGTGAGGAGGGTGTCCGGATCGACGAGAACGAGGCGGGGCTGGTGAAAGGCTCCAATGAGGTTTTTCCCTTCGGGAGCATTGACTCCGGTCTTCCCTCCGACCGCGGAATCAACCTGGGAGACAATGGTGGTGGGGATTTGAACGAAAGGAATACCCCGGTAAAAGATGGCCGCAACGAATCCGGCGAGGTCTCCCGTGACGCCACCTCCAAGGGCCACAATGAAAGAGGAGCGATCGTGGCCCGCTTGAATGAGTTCACGGGAGAGTTTCCCGGTCTCGGTCATCGATTTTGAAGCCTCGCCGGCCGGAAAAATGTGTGAGGTGGCATCGTAACCGGAATCCGAGAGTGAGGCTTCAACTTGTTCGAGATAGTGGGGGGCGACGTTGCTGTCGGTGATGATGGCCGCGCGGCCCTTGAGGCCCGCGGATTGAATACGCTCTCCTGATTCCGCCAGAAGTCCGGGGGCGAGGATAATATCGTAGGAACGGGAGCCGAGATTGACGTGAACGGTGTTCATTGGTGACGGGATCGATGCCAGGTGGTGGTGTCTGGTTTTAAGAGAACCTCGACCGGAGAATCGGCGAGACTGAATTCAGAGACAAGGTGCTTGAGAAGCGCAAGGGAGGCAAGCGCATCGTAGAGGGCATCGTGCCAATCTTTGTCCGGAGCATGAATGGCGAAGTCGGTGAGTCCGAGTGAGCGACAGAGGTTTCCGAGGGAATGGGATTTTTCGTTTGGCCAGGCGGCCCGGGCAAGCTGGAGGGTATCAATCCAAGGACCAAAAGAGTGACCGGGAAAGGCGCGGAGGAAGCGTTTTTCGGTGCCATGACCGTGGGCGACGATGGGACCACGCCCGAGGTTGGCTTTTAAGACCGGCCAGAGTGAGAGAAGGGAGGGCGCTTCGCGGAGGTCATCGGTGGTGATGCCGTGGACTTTACGGGCAGACCAAGTGATGTCCTGATCACATTGGAGGAAAGAAACGAAGGGAGCGTGGATCTCATCGGTTGCGGTCCAGGTTCCCAGGCCGATCTGAACCGGGGCATCGGTTCGGCCCCTGGCAGTGCCGGCGGATTCGAAGTCGATGGCGGTGAAAGTTGTCTCGCAAATCTTGATAGGGAGGAGTTAGCGGAAGTGGTTGGAAATGAAAACCCTGATTGCCGGCTTTACTTGACCGCTCAATCACAAAGATGAGTGACTCATTGCGGTTTTTGAGTTGGAAACAAGGTCTGGAATGTCCCTGCGAATTGAAAAGAAGCCTCCGAAGAATCGCTGGTAGCGGCAAATTGCTCCGCTTTTTTGCTCCGCGGATGAGAATTGCGGTCATAAGGTCTCGTAGGATGTTTGTGCGACAATTATGGATCAGCTTATTGACGGCAGCCGCGGCTTTTTCGGCTGAAGTGGATTTTCAGCGCGAGGTGCGGCCGATTCTCTCGGACAAGTGTTTCTTTTGTCACGGAACTGATTCGGAGACGCGGGAAGCTGATTTGCGGCTGGATACGCCGGAGGGTGCCTACGGGGATCTCGGTGGATATGCGGCGGTGGTGCCGGGGAAGCTGAAGGACTCCGAACTTTATTTAAGAATCATCAGCACAAAAAAGAAGGAGATGATGCCTCCTCCCAAGTCCCACAAGAGTTTGAGCCCGGAGGAAATCGAGATTCTGAAAAAGTGGATCGAGCAGGGAGCTGAGTATGAGCAACATTGGGCTTATCAGGCTCAGGAAAAAGAGGATGCTCCCGAGGGGCGGGAGGTCGATCACTTTGTCAAACGGAAGTGGGACGAAGCCGGAGTGAAGGGAAGTGACCTGGCTGCCAGGGAGGTTTTGATTCGCCGCCTCTCATGGGATTTGCGTGGAGTGCCGCCGACGAGCGAAGAATCCGTCGCGTTTTTGAATGACACGTCGCCCGAGGCCTGGAGTGGCTTGGTGGATCGTTTTTTAGCCGACCCCAAATATGGGGAGCGCATGGCGGTCTGGTGGCTCGATTTGGTCCGCTACGCCGATACGATTGGATATCATAGTGACAATGGCATGGAGGTCTCACCCTACCGGGATTATGTGATCAAGGCTTTCAACGAGAACAAATCGTTTAGTGACTTTACGATTGAACAGCTGGCGGGTGACCTGCTTCCCAAGGCGACTTTGGAGCAGAAGGTGGCATCGGGGTATAATCGTCTTCTCCAAACGACTGAAGAAGGGGGCGCGCAGGAGAAGGAATACCGCGCGATCTACGCGGCTGACCGGGTGCGAAATGTTTCGGAGGTTTGGCTGGGGTCGACACTGGGGTGCGCCCAGTGTCACGACCACAAATATGATCCGTTTACAGCGCGGGACTTTTATTCAATGGCTGCCTTTTTCGACGATATTAAAGAGGGGGGCGTCGCGAAACGTCGTCCGAATCTCGTGGTGCCGACTCCGGAAGAAGAGGCACGCATTGCAGAATTAAAGAAGGGCATCGAATCGGGACGGGTTGAAAGCTTGTTGAAGAACGATCCCGCGTTCCGGTCGAAAATAGACGAAAGCCGGAAGCTGTGGCTGGCTCAGAGCAAGTTGACCTCTTCAGCCTGGCGTCCCGTGGAATTGAGCGACTTTCAAGCGCCGGCCGGGACCAAGCTCACCTTGCAGCCAGATGGAACTGTTTTGGAGGAAGGAAAGGTTCCCTCCAGGGCGAGCTATTCATTCAAGGTGGCTTCTCCCGGGAAAGTGTCGGGGATTAAAATCGACGCTTTGACTGATCAGAGCTTTCCTGAAAAAGGCGGCTTTTCGCGCTCAAACGGCAACTTTGTTTTGACCGAGGTTGAGGTGAAGCTTGGAGGGAAGAAGCTGAAGATTTCGAAGGCGAAGGCCGATTTGGAACAGGCTGGGTTCCCCGCGAAGAATACTTTTGATGGAAAGCAGGACACAGGCTGGGCCGTGGGTGCCAATGTGCCTGCAGGGCGAAAAGGGACGAGACGGATTGCCTTTATTCTGGAGAAGCCACTCGAGCTGAAATCGGGCGAAGCGCTTGACGTGACCCTTCATTATCAGTCCGAATATTCCGGACATAATATCGCGAAATTTGGCGTCTCGGTGACCGGTTCGAGTCATGCCGGTTTGGAGGATCCCCTGGGGCCGTCACCGGAAGTCGTGGAGGCTTTCACGGCATCGAAGAGAACTCCCGGTCAAGAATCCCTGTTGGAGAAGCATTATCTCACCATTGCTCCGGAGATCCTCGCGCAAAAAGCCAGGACCCGGGCGATGGAAGATGAACTCAAGAAGAGGGAGGGGGGTATGAGGCAGATGTTGGTGTCCGAGGCCCTGCCGACACCACGGATGACGCGGATTTTGAGTCGTGGAAACTGGATGGATGAATCCGGGGAGGTCGTGCAGCCTGCGGTGCCGGGATTTTTGCAGAAAGACACCTGGAAGGTCGAGGGGCGTGCGAGTCGGCTGGATCTGGCAAAGTGGATTTTGCATGAGAAGAATCCACTCACCGCGCGGTCGACGATGAACCGGGTGTGGAGAATTTTCTTTGGACGGGGGCTTTCTTCGAACGTCACCGACCTCGGTGGCCAGGGCGAAGTGCCATCCCACTCCGAACTGCTCGACTGGCTCGCGGTGGATTTCCGTGAGGGCGGTTGGGATATGAAGCGGATGATGAAGAAGATTGTCTCCAGTGAGGTCTACAAGCAGAACTCCGACGTGGGTTCCTTTTTGAGAGAAAAGGATCCGTCGAACGAGCTGCTCGCCCGTCAGGGGCGTTGGCGGGTGGAGGCTGAGTTTGTCCGCGATGCCGCGCTCGGAATTGCGGGGATTTTGAACGACGGAAAAGTGGGTGGAGAAAGCGTGAAGCCTTATCAACCGGCTGGATTTTGGCAGCATTTGAATTTCCCAAGAAAAACCTGGAAAGCAAGTGAGGGAGGGGATCTCTATCGCCGCAGTGTTTATACCTACTGGTGCCGGACTTTCCCGCATCCTTCCATGGTGGCCTTTGATGCGCCGAGTCGGGAAGAGTGCACAGCGGAGAGGGCGAGGTCGAACATTCCGCAGCAAGCTCTGGCGATGCTCAATGATCCGATTTTTGTGGAAGCCTCACGAGTGTTTGGCGCGCGAATGGCGAAACATGAAGGAGAGGTGAAGGCCAAGATCGTGTGGGGAATGAGGGAGGCTTTTTCCCGGGATGCCACCAAGGAAGAGATCGAATTGCTCGAGAAGGTGTTCATCAGCCAGAAGGAGAAATTCTCGGCCGACCCCGAAGCGGCCAAGGCCTTTCTGACGACAGGCGAGTGGCCGGCGCCGGAGACGATCGCCCCTGCGGACGCAGCAGCCTGGGGACAGGTTGGGCGTGTGATTTTGAATGCTTACGAAACAACCTCACGATTCTAAATGCCATGATTGAGATGACAAACAGACGAACTTTTTTGAACCGATCCACCGTGGGAATCGGTGCGCTTGCTTTGCAACGACAACTCCTTGCCGGGAATATTCCGGAAGGGATCAAGATGGCGGGTTCGCCAAAGGCCAAGAGGGTGATTTTTCTCTGCATGGCGGGTGGTCCGTCCCATCTCGAGACACTCGACCACAAGCCGACCCTTGCGAAGATGCACGGTCAGCCGATGCCGGAGTCGATCACCAAGGGTCAGCCGATTGCGCAGCTACAGGGCAAGGCCCTGAAGTGTCTCGGGCCACAGTGGGATTTCATCAGGCAGGGTAAATCGGGACAGGAGATCTCTTCGCAGCTTCCGTTTATTGGGAAGATGGCGGATGACATCGCGATTGTGCGATCGATGACGACGAAGCAGATCAATCATGACCCCGCGCATACGTTCATGAACTGCGGAACGCAGATTTCGGGCCGTCCGTGCATGGGGTCTTGGATTCAGTATGGCTTGGGGAGTGAGACGAAGAATCTCCCCGGGTATGTCGTTTTAACATCGGTCGGGGGAGGGCAGAGCCAACCGATTGCGTCGCGTCAGTGGCACAGCGGATTTTTACCGAGCAAGTATCAGGGAGTGCATTTTCATTCGAAAGGAGACCCCGTCCTTTATGTCGGCAATCCCAAAGGGGTTGGTCGTGCTGATCAGCGGCAGGTGATCGATGCGGTGAATGGTCTCAATCAAATCCGAAACGGACATGCGGATGATCCCGAGATTGCCACCAAAATTTCGCAATACGAGATGGCCTTCAGGATGCAAGCCAGTGTGCCCGAGTTGGTTGATTTGAAAGGGGAGTCCAAGGAGACTCTTGAGATGTATGGAGCAACTCCGGGCGATGGCTCGTTTGCGAGTAACTGCCTTTTAGCCCGTCGGCTTGCCGAGCGTGGTGTGCGATTTATCCAGCTCTACCATCGGGGATGGGATCACCACGGCGGCGTGAAGAATGGCGTGGCGACGACCGGCAAGTTGGTGGACCGGGCGAGTTGGGCCCTTGTTCAAGATTTGAAACAGCGTGGCCTTTTGGAAGACACCCTGGTCATTTGGGGGGGGGAATTTGGTCGGACACCAATGTCACAGGGTGGCGGAAATAATCCCGGACGGGACCATCACATCAAAGGGTTCTCACTTTGGATGGCTGGAGGCGGAATCAAGGGCGGAGTGACTCACGGAGCGACCGATGATTTTGGTTACAACGCCGTCGAAGATGTGGTGACGGTTCATGATCTTCACGCGACGATGTTGCATCTCATGGGAATTGATCACGAGAAGTTCAGCTACAAGTTCCAGGGGCTTGATATGAGGCTGACCGGGGTGGAAGGCGGTGTGAAGGTGATCAAAAACATCATCACTTAGGTTCGTCGGCAAGGGCTTGGTTTTGAAGCCAACGCCAAGCCTGGTGACGGGCGGAGCTGGGCCTGAAAAGCCAGCGGTCGGTGTGAGGGTGGGGGGCAGTTGAGTTGGGGAAGGTTCCGAGGATGTCGCGGGTGTTGAGGTCAATGTAGGTGACGTTGGTGATTTCCGGAAGGGACTGGAGGAAGCCCTGGATGTCTTTGGTGTGGCCATTTTGGCAGACAAGGAGAGGTCGACCTTTCAGGCGGGAAAGCCGGGTTGCCGTTTCGCGTCGGTATTGCTCGAGTGGAGCACCCCAGGGTTTTTGCCAGGCTCGAATGCCGTCGAAGTGATCGTGGGTCATGAAGGCTGACCAGAGAGCGGAGATCTCATCATCGTGCAGCCCGATATGGCTGACGCCAATCGCTCCTCGTGAGAATCCGCAGAGGATGATCTTTTCGGGGTCAATGCGAAATTGTTTGATGATGCGGGGAACGACAAGCTTGGCGTAGGCGGCGCTTGCTTGTTTGTCACCCCACCAGGTGAGTTGGTTGCTCTTTCCATCGGGGCTGATGAAGGGGAGATTGAGCCAGACGGCGTTGCCGCCGGAGAGGCCGTAGCCAAGGGCCGAGTCTTCGACTTTTCCCGTCGAACCGGAGGCCGGGAATTTGTTGCCGGAGTATTCGACGATGAGAGGATAGGTTCCAGCGTCTTTTTTCCAGTGGGGCGGGAGGTAGAGAGTGTGGTGGACTTCGGTGCCCTTGAATTCGGGTGGGGTAATCTTGACGCGTTTTCCAGCGGAAGGAGAACCGGGTTCGATAGTGGGTGGGGTGAGAGTTTTTTGATCCTGGGATTGGAGGGGGAAGTCGTTTTCGTAACGCCGAAGAAGTTCGGCGGGATCGTTCTTGAGAAGATAGAACTTTCCTCGAATGGTTTTGGTTTCACCGGGTTCGAGACCACCGATACGGAAGTCGGAATGGATGCAGCGGATGACTCCTTGAAAAAGTTCCTGATAGGGTTCCCAGGCGGTGGCAAAGAGCCATTTGCTGTCGGCGCTCACACAACCAATGAGTCCATTTGAGGGGACGTCGGGGGAGAGGGGGCGGGGATTGACGTCGTTTCGATCGACGTGGCAGGGACACCAAACTTGTCCCGGGATGTAGCGTGCCTGGGTGGCCCGGTTTTTGGTGGGGAGGAATGTTTGTTTACCTTCGAGGAAGATGAAACTTTTTGGAAGGTAGGTGTATTTGTCTTGGTCTTGTTGGGTTCCGGTGAAGGGCCCGACCCGGATGCAGGGCTGGGCCCAGTGTGCCTCCGATGCTTCTTTGGTGAGGTTTTGGGCGGTTAGGGTGAAAGTGACAGAGTCATCGTCGGTTGTAATGAAGTGATCGATGGTAGTTCCGTCGGCGAGAGTGCAGCGGAGTTTGATTTGAGTGGGAGTGGCGGAGAGGAGCTTGGTCTGATGGGGAATGACAGTTTGGTTCCAATCGCGGTCGGTGGAGCCGGGCTTACAATAGGCTTCGAGATACCAGGTCTCGATTTTTTCTCCGGGGACGTGGGGCGCGTGCAGGGTGAGGGTGTTGTCCTTCCAGGTGAGGGTGAGCTTTGCGAAAGCGCAGGATTGGATGAGGATATAAAGGAGGAGTAGGGGCATGGAGGACATTAGGAAGGGATCGAGGTTTGCAGGATCTTGGTCTCGTTCGAGGCCTTCAGTGAGGCGGTGCCTCTCGGGAGAATAAAGAAGTCTCCGGTTTGAAAACTCTGGTCTTTTCCAAAAGTGATTTCACCTGACACGACGGTGATGATTGAGAAGCGGTCGCCTTGGTTGGCAATGGTGTCACCCGCTTTCAGATCGTATTGGTCGACGACGAAGTATTCGCAGGAGGCGAGGGTATGGCCATTCGGGGTGTCCATGCCGGGTTCGAAATCTTCGAAGTCGATGGAGGCCATCGATTCCTTGATGTGGAGGTCGCGCGGGGTGCCATCCAGATCCATACGATTCCAGTCGAAGACGCGGTAGGTCGTGTCGGAGTTTTGTTGGATTTCGTAAATGAGGAATCCGGCTCCGATGGCATGAAGTCGGCCCGAGGGAATGAAAATGGATTCGCCTGGCTCGGGCTGAACGGCGTGGACTTGTTCTTCGACCGTGCCATCGATCAGGGAATTTTCGAAGGTCTCCCGCGTGGTGCCATTTTTAAGTCCGATGTAAAGTTGGGCATCGGGATCCCGGCCGGCGATGTACCACATTTCAGTTTTAGGATCACCGCCAAGGCCGGCTGCCACTTCCTTGGGAGGGTGGACCTGGATCGAGAGGTCGTCCCGGGCATCGAGGATTTTGATAAGAAGAGGAAATCGGTCGCCTGTGAGGCCTTCACCGAAGATTTCTTCACGATGATTTTTCCAGAGTTCGTGGAGAGTTTTCCCTGCAAAATCGCCCGATGAGACGAGGGATTGTTCGCCCTGGCGATCGGTGATTTCCCAAGATTCCCCGTAGGGTTGCGAGTCCGGTAGGTCACGCTGATAAATTGATTCGAGCGAACGTCCCCCCCAAACGCGGGTCATATACAGAGGGTGAAAGGTGATGGGCTTCATCTCTTAAAAGCTGAGCAGGGCGTCCAAACGCAAGCAAGCAAACATTGGGAAGACTTGCGAATTCCTTAGGCATTCGCGACAATGAAGATCCTCTTAAGTTCATTCTTGCCTCAATACCTTGCTTTGTGAGACATTTCTCTCCTAAGGGAGAGGTGTCGCTCTCTATCAACGATCATGGCCAAGCAGAACAAGCCGAGGAAGCAGCACGCGGTGTTGGAGAGGGAGGGTGGCCAGGAGGTGGTCGGGATAGGTCTAATTTTGGCGGGGATTTTACTGTTTTTCTCGTTGCTGCGGTTCACTCCGGTTGATTTTGTGGACTGGGTTGTGGTTGGAAGCTTTGCGCCCGAGGGCGCGGTGGATGGTGACACGAGGAATCTCATCGGGCCGATCGGCGCGCTGATCGGCTTGGTGTTTATCGGTCTTTTTGGAGCAGCAGCTTACCTGGTTGCGGTGGGAACGATTTGGTTGGGAGTGGCGGTGGCCTGGTTCAAGAGTCGGCTGGGTATTCGCACGATGGTGGGCTTTGGAGTCCTCATGTTGGCGAGTGCGTCACTTTTTAATGTTCTTGGACTGTTCAAGGGCTTGCATTTCGGGAGTTGGCCGGGTGGCGCGATCGGTGAGGGATTGGGAAATTATCTCTTCACCGGACTTCTGGGGCAGGTGGGATCGGCGATTATTTTGATCGGCGTTTATCTGGCGAGTCTGATTCTTTTGACGGGGTGGCATCCCGTGGCGTTCGTGCGTTCGTCCTATCAAGCGACTCGTGATTGGTATGCGGGCTGGATGACCAGGCGGTCCGGAGAAGTGATCCCGTTGGCGGTGCCAACGGTGCGTAAAAAGGCAGCGAGGAGAAAGAAGAAGGAGGATGAAGTGATTTCCAGGGAGGTGGGAGGACTTGAAGAAGACGGTCAGGCCGTCCTTCCTCTCCGTGAAACACCCCCTCCACAGATTATTGATTCATCCCAGAAGAAAGCCGGTCCGGCTGTGGGAGCCCGGCCCTTTGAAAGGAAGAAACCCACCCATACCGGTTTGAGCACCGAGGGATTTGAGGATTATGAATTGCCCGGGTTTGACTTGTTGGAATACGACGAGGAAGAGGTCGAGCCGGAAGACTTCAGCGAAGAACTTTTGGCGACACAGACGATCATCATCGAGACGTGTCGCGCTTTTGGGGTCGAAGTGACAGCAGGGGACATCACCCGTGGTCCGACGATCACCCGTTATGAAGTCTATCCTGCGATTGGATTGCGTGTGAGCCGTATCACCCAGCTTGAGGCGGACCTCGCCCGGGCAACGAAGGCCGAGCGCATTAATATTTTGGCGCCTATTCCGGGCAAGGACACGGTGGGGATTGAAATCGCCAACGATGAGCGCGTCGCGGTGGCTCTGCGTGAGTTGTTGCAGGACGAAGCGTTCCGCAGCTCCAAGCGCAAGATTCCGCTCGCACTTGGAAAGGACGTTTATGGAAATACCGTGGTGGGAGATTTGGCTGCGATGCCTCACTGTCTCGTGGCAGGTGCCACCGGAGCGGGTAAATCGGTTTGTATCAACTCCATCATCACCAGTATCCTCTACAAGTTCGGACCCGATGAGCTTCGCTTCATCATGATCGATCCGAAGGTGGTGGAGATGCAGGTTTATGCAAAGCTTCCTCACCTGGTGGTTCCTGTGGTCACTGATCCCAAGCGCGTTGTGGGTGCCTTGAATTGGTGCGTCAACGAAATGGAGCGACGTTATAAGATTTTCGCGAAGCTTGGCGTGAGGAATTTCGACAGCTTTAACAGTCGGGTGCGTCCCGAGGAGGAAGTCATCACCGTGGAAGAGCAGGACGATTTGGAATCCATCGTCGATGAAGAAGCGATTGAGTCCATGGCCAAGGCCTTCGAAGATGGTGACATTGGTCCTGTGGCTTCGGAGGACGACGAAGTCCATGAAGACGACCTGGAAGTGCCGGATCGTTTTCCTTATATTGTTGTCATTATTGATGAGCTTGCGGACCTCATGCAGACTGCTCCGGCAGATGTGGAAGGAGCCATTGCCCGGATCGCGCAGAAGGCTCGTGCCGCTGGAATTCATCTCATCGTGGCTACCCAGACGCCTCGTGCCGACGTGGTGACGGGGATCATTAAGGCGAACATTCCCAGTCGGATTGCCTTTCAGGTTTCGTCATCGCTCGATAGCCGCGTGATCCTTGATAACAAAGGTGCCGAGAAATTGGTGGGCAAGGGCGATATGCTCTTCCTGCCTCCGGGCTCTGCCAAGTTGGAGCGTGCCCAGGGTGCCTTTGTCTCGGACGAAGAGGTTGAACAGATCGTCAATTTCTGTGCCAATCAGAGCGATCAGAAATTTGAGGAGAGCATTCAGAAAGTGATTGAAAGTGGTGGCTCCGGTGGTGGTGATGGTGAGGACGAAGTCTCCGATGCCGACGAGGAAACCCTCGAGCGCTGTATCGAAGTACTCCGTGCCGAAGGCAAAGCGAGCACTTCTCTTCTGCAACGTCGTCTCCGCCTCGGCTATACCCGTGCTGCCAGGATGATCGACATTCTCGAAGCAAGAGGAATGGTTGGCCCCGGCGATGGGGCCAAGCCTCGCGAAGTGCTCTTGCCCGGTTGCGGGAGTGTTCCGGGTGAGTAGACGGTTATCGTCACCTGCAATCATACGCTGCGAGCGTCACCAAAAGAGCCTGGTCCCGGTCTTGGTGGCCTCGATTAAATCGAACTAAGTGGAATGAGACTTCATTTTTTCGCGCCGGAGCCAATTGAATTCGCGACGGGCTTGAGAAAGTCATAAGTTTGACCGCAATACATGCATCGTAAAGTCTGACAGAAGATTGTTTTGACGATGTTGGAGGTAGCGTAGGTAAACAAAGGGATCTTGGTTGCTTTTACGTGCTTGTGGGCACCGCTGTCGAAGTAAGGGGTGCCCTGACAGAGTGGGCAACGGGCGGCGCGACGGGCGAAGATGCTGATGGCCCACATGATTATCGTGACGACGAGGGTGGCGACAACGAGGTATGCTGATTCTGGAGTCTGGAGAATTACGAAGGCGACACTGACCGTGATCAGGCTGATCACTGACAAGAAGAAGAGGGCGCTGATGGTGGCCGCCCTGATGTAGGGGCGGGGAAAGGGGACCGAGCGGGAGTTTTTTTGAAAGGGCAGTTTTTTACGAGGAGGAGAAGCCATGATTGGATGTCCCGCAGATTGGAGAGACCGAAGAGTTGATCGGATCTTAGTGCGAGAAGGGGTGGGGGTTATCGCAAGAAATTTTTACTGTTTGGCTGGTTCGGTCAATTCGATCATTGGGATCCAATCCGGAAACCCCGCTTTCAGTTTTCCTTGGTAAGCGTCTGCCAATTCCGTGTTATTTAATCTTTCTGATGCGATCGAGGCCCCGTGGAGAGCCCGGGGTTGAACAACCGGATCATCAGGGACCATGGCGATGGTCTTTTTAAATTCGTCCAGTGCTTCAGCCCATCGTTGCTGGTGGAGAGCAGTTTCACCACGGATGAGGTAGAGACCTGCGACATGGGCTCCCGCGGCATTTAGGGCGAGGCCCTTCTCAGTAGACTCCAGGGCATCGGTCAACTTTCGCAGACCAAGTTGCGCTTCGGCGAGGTCGAGATAGGCATCAGCCACCCATCTTGGTTCTTGCTCTTTTTTGAGGAGGAGTTGGACGGTTTGTTGGGCTTTGTCGAATCGCCCGATACGATTCTGGGCCTTGGCAAGGATCCTCCATACTCCGGGCTCGGTTCGTTTTGGGGATTTGAGATCGGTAGCGCGTTCGAGATAGTCGGCCGCTTCCTTGATCTGGCCGTCATGAAACATTTGGACTCCCAGCCATGAGAGAATCTGAGAAGGGACGGATTTGGCTGCCGCTACTGCAAAGACCTCTTGGAGAGCGGTATGGAGAGCTGATTTGTCCCGCTGATTGAAGGCGGTGAGAATCAGGAGGTCACCGGAGGGTTGGCTGTAAAATTCAGGAACGAGATCCCGTGCTTTTCTGAGGTAGGCTGGAGCATCGTCATACTTCGCTTGTTTGTAGAATCCCCATCCGATCCAGTAGTTCGCGTTCGCGATGGTGTCTCTGGGAAGGTCGGAGAAGTCTGACAGAATGCGCCGGTAACGTGCGATCATGCTTTGATATTTTTTCTCCTCTCTTAAGACCCGCGCACCCCCTTGCAAGGCGAATGCGGTTTGCTCGGGAGCTGTTTCAAGCTTTAGAACTGCTTCGAAGTCCCGGAGAGCCGAGGTATAGTCGCCGAGAGCGAAATGAGCTTCGGCGCGTTTGTTGTGGGCCTCGGCTATGCGGGAGTCATCTGGAAATTCGGCGAGAAAGTGACCAAAGCTCCTTGTGGCGCCATCGAATTGGCCGGACTCGCTCAGACACCATCCTTGCTTGAAATAGAGTTCCGGGCGGAATTTTGGGGAAAGCGTGTCCGGGACGATTTTGTTGAAAACGAGCGCCGCCTTTTCGGGCGCCTTGTTATTGTAGAGACTTTCGGCCTGGAAAAAGCGAGCGAGGTGAATGTAGTCGTGATTGGGAAATTTTTGCTGGTAGATTTCAAAGAAGATCTCAACCCGTTCCGGAAGTCCGGGGTGGTTGAGGTGGTAGTCACATTCGAGGCATTTGAAGGATGCCTTAAACGCCATGTCGGTGTCGGGTTGGGCGCGGTCGACCCGCCGGAAGCACGATCTGGCTTTTTGGTATTCCCGCAGAATCATATAGGCGCTTCCAGCCCTCATACTCCGTCGCCCCTCGACTCTGCCGGTCGCCCCAAAATTTCCCATTTCGTAAAGGTCGATCACCCCCTGCCAATTTTTCTTTTTGGTGTCGAGTCCCATGAGAGAAGTTTGGGCTTTGGCCTT
The DNA here is from genome assembly GCA_937916505.1 of uncultured Verrucomicrobiales bacterium. GTDB lineage: Bacteria > Verrucomicrobiota > Verrucomicrobiia > Verrucomicrobiales > Akkermansiaceae > SW10. The sequence goes on from CALFSW010000477.1 coordinate 20,554, forward strand.
GTTGGAGGAGAGGTGCTTCCTTTGCTCTGGTGTGAGCGAGGGGTGGTTCATGGGCATCTCAAGAATTGTGCGGAGATGAGAGACCGCAACATCATCTCTTCCCAGTTCAGTGGCCGCGAGGCCGGTATAGAATAGCGCTTGTGAGCGATAGTCACTGGAAGTGATCTCATCAAGCAAGGGGGAGAGAATTTTGATGGCGGTTTCGAATTTTTCGGCCTCGTAATACTGGTAACCCAGCATAAACCGGGCCCATTCCTGATGCGGATGTTTTTGGGTGTCGACAATCTGGCGCAGCGCTACGGTCGCTTCGGCTGTGTGCTTCAACTTGAGGAGGCATTCGACCTGCTTGGTTTGAGCGCTATACCGGAGGCCTTCATTGGTGTGGTTGGCTGCGACAATTGAGAAGTTCTTCGCCGCTTCCTCCCAATTTTGTTCGACGAAAGCGAGATAGGCCAGTTGTCTCGCTGCGCTTCCCACATAGGAGCCTCTGACGTGACGATCAAGGAGGACCTGATAGGTGTTCTTAGCCTCGTCGATACGCCCTAAAATTTGCCGGGCATAGCCGAGGTGGAAACGGGCGGCGGGAGCATTTTTTGATCCCGGGTAGGTGTTGAGATAATTAAGGTAGAGACCAATGACGTAGTTCATGTATCGACCTTTCTCGTAACGATCGGACTGGGCATTTCCTGTCGCGTAGTAACGCTCTGCGTCATTAAAGGCTCTTGCTTCGGCGGTGTCCTGCGCCATCAGCAAAAAAGAGGAAAGCCAGCCAAAAATAAGGACGATTGCGAGACGTCGCAGGGATGGAGATGAGGACATGGGGAGGGGGAGGTGGCTGCTTGGGTGACTCAGCGGCAGGAAAGTGCCACGGCTCCGGCCAAAGATCAACCTTGGGATTGTGTGTGTTTGCTTGCTAGGACGATCATCGGCCGTTATCGAACGGGCATGGAACATCATGTTTATTTTTGGCTGAAGGACGAGCGGGACAACGCGGTTGATCGGAGTGTGTTTGAAAAGGGGGTGGAGGCGCTTTGCTTGTCTCCCAATATCGCTTCGTCGCATTGGGGGGTGGCTGCGGCAACTGCCGAGCGACCGGTGACCGATCACTCTTTCAGTTATGCCATTTCGCTTAAATTTGACTCGATGGAAAGTCACGATCGTTACCAGGAAGGTGACCCGGTGCACGATGAATTCATCGCCAGCTTCAAGGACTGGTGGGCGAAGGTTGCGGTGATGGATGTGGCGTGAATCCCTACAAAATAAACGAGGGTAAAGGAATTGGACCTTTACCCTCATCTGGATTATCTGCGTGATCGCTACAAGTAAAACCTGCTTTGATCACTAGCAAAATAGTAGTTGGGGGAGCTGAGGCAAGAGGAAAGTTGCATTCGGCATGAATATTTTTTCAATGCGCTTCGTATCAAGAGGTGAGCTCCCGTAACCATGCGCATATTGATCGTCCCTTTTCTCTTTCTGGCTGCATCCTTTTTGCACGCTGCGCCCGAATTAAAAATCAATGATCTGGGGAAGGCGATGGGCGGTTGGAAAGACAAGGGAGGAAAGGCCGCCAAGTTTGAGGTTTCGGGTTCCAAATACCGCTGTTGGAAACCCGAGCTCAGTCCGACTCCGACAGGAGGGGTTTTCGTCTCTGTCCGGATTGATCATTTGAGGGGGCTCTTGGCGTCCGATGATCATGCCAGTTTGGAAGTGACTTTCGACAAGGACGGCAATGTGGTTTCTGCGAGGAGCTCGATTGCCTTGCAGGGAAAGAAGGTGACCAGTGATTTGATCGAGGGGACCGGTAAAATGGGGGCCAAGCTGGTGGGGATGGATTTGGCTGCAAAAGTGGGGACGGAAATGATTGGCAGTCTTTCCGCTAAGATTTTACGAGAGAATATCAAGGAGCCCGGCAGAGTGTCGTTTCCTGCGGTTCTCCAGCACCAATACAATTTACTTTGCCTTGCCGTGGAGATCCCTGAAGGGGGTGTGGAGCCTGAGGAAGAAATCGCGAGTGCGGGGACTGAGGCGCGCAAGGCTGTCCCATTGGCGATTGATGCTCCCAAAAAGTGACCTTTGGAGGTGCTTTGGGTTGGTGGAAGTGGCCTAGGAGCTGAGGAGGGAGAGGTCTGGAACGCTTATGATCAGGGGGTTTGGAGAGCTTGTGAAATTTTTCACAAATTCCCCTTGTGAAAAATTTCACAAGCTCCTAAAACTTGCCCAGCGATGGCAAACTTTTTTCCCCGTTGGACAAACTTATTGCCGCTGAAAATTGCGGTTTGTCTTGGTGCACTTGGTGTCGGCGTTGTTGCCGGAATCACGTATTATGCGACGCCCAAGGCCCAGCGAGTCGGCTACCAACCCACTCAGCCCATTCATTACGATCACCAGCTTCACGTGGATCAATTGGGCATGGACTGCCGCTATTGCCATAGTTTTGTGGAGCACTCCGGGCACGCGAATGTTCCTTCCGCCAATACATGTTGGAACTGTCACCAGCACGTGAAAAAAGGCTCGTCCAAACTTGCCGGTCTCCGCGCTGCGATGGCAGTTGATGAGTTCCACAGCCCTCTTACGGATTCCGAAGGGAACCTCGTTGAGGGGACGCCCATTGAGTGGGTCCGGATTCACAAGGCTCCCGACTATGTTTACTTCGACCATTCGGCCCACCTGAACCGGGGGATTTCCTGTGTGAGTTGCCACGGTGACGTGCACAAAATGGAGAAGGTCTATCACGCTGAGAGCCATTCAATGGGTTGGTGCCTCGATTGTCACCGCAGTCCCGAGAAACACCTTCGCCCCCTCGAGGAGGTCTTCAATCTCGACTACGACCCCCAGGTCTATCTCGAAGAAAACGAGGTCATTGATACCGAGGGCCTGATCGTTGATAAGGGCGAGCGGATTAAAGATCCCGAGAGTTTTGGCAAATTCCTCCGAGCACACTGGGGAGTTCAGCCCAAGGAGTCCTGTGCGACTTGTCACCGTTAATTTTACCTGCCCAAGATGAGCAAACGCGTCTGGAACCCACCCGTCACTCCCCAAGGAGGAGATACCACCACTGCTTGGCGTAGTGTTGGTGAAAGAGAAGGCTCGCAGAGTTTTCGCGAAATTCTCGAACGCGAATTCCCGCAAGGGGATTCCCTTTCGGAGGAGGAGCAGAAAGTCTCACGTCGTAATTTCACCAAACTCATGGGAGCTTCGACTGCTCTTGCCGGCCTTGGTCTGGCGTCCTGCCGACGCCCTGAAAGCTATATTGTGCCTTACAAGAAGGCGCCCGAGTGGATTGTTCCAGGCAAGCCCTTGTTTTATGCCAGCGCCCGTCCGAAAGCCGGAGGTGCGGTGCCTTTGGTGGTGACCACCCATGAGGGACGTCCCACCAAACTCGAGCCCAATGCTGATCACCCTGATTCGGCCGGAACCTGTGCGCAGACCCAGGCTTCGGTTCTCGATCTCTATTCTCCATCCCGCTCACAGAAGATTTTTAAAAGCGGTCAGGAAGCAACTCAAAGCGAGTTGAAGGAAGCGCTTGCGGCTTTGGATCTTTCGAAGACCGCTCTCGTTTTTGGAGAAGATGATTCTCCCACTCGTAACCGCCTTGCCAAGGACTTGGCGGGGAACGGTGCGACCTTGGTTTCTTACGAGGCCGTCTCCGGTGAACCTCTTCAAAAGGGTGTTTCCCTGGTTGTTGATTTCGCCAAGGCGGATCGCATTCTTTCACTCGATAGCGACTTCCTCGGCAACGATCCGATAGGAAACAGCCGCGAATTTTCGAAGAGACGTCAGGGCGGAAACGCCGATTACAATCAGGAAGGGGATGTCGATGCCGCCAAGATGAACCGTCTCTACCAAGTCGAGACACAGTTCAGCCTCACCGGAGGCATGGCCGATCACCGTCTCCGCGTTGCACCAAGCCGGGTTGGGGTGGTTGCGGCAGCCCTCGCTGCCGAACTGGGTGCCGGTGGACAGGATGCATCGGACGAAGACAAAAAAGCTTTTTTCCCGGAAGCTGATAATGCCGCCGAACTTTTCAAGGAATGGGTGAAGGCTTGTGCCGATGATTTAAGAGCAGCTGGAGCCAAAGCGTTGGTTTTAGCCGGTTCCCGTCAGACCAAAACGGTTAAGCAACTTGCCACCGCAATGAACAAGGCTCTTGCTTCAAGTGCCGTTCAATCTGTTAAAACCGATCTCGATCAATACGGAACCCTCTCTGATCTCACCGCCAAGCTTGAATCCGGCGACGTCAAGAATGTCATTTTCCTGACTCCTTCCAATCCGGTGTTTGACGCCGATGGGTTTGCAGGTGCTCTTGATAAAGCCGAAGTCTCCATCCACTGGGGCCTTCGGAAAGATGCGACAGCCTGGGCCTGCGATTGGCACATTCCCGCGACTCATTATCTCGAAAGCTGGGGGGATACCCGCACCGAGTCCGGTGTCCTTTCTCTTATTCAGCCAATGATTCTTCCTCTTTACGGTGGAATTATGGAGCTGGACCTTCTCCACGTTCTGGGAGGCGGGGATTTCGCTACTGGCGAATTCTTCCCGGCCATGGGAGAAGTGAAAACCACTTTCGCCGAAGTCACCGGAAAGTCCGATGACGTGGCATGGCGTGATGCTCTCACCGAGGGCTTTGCTGCCGGAACATCCTACCCAGCGGGCGAACTGACTGCCGGAACGCCCTCGCTGGACTTCGGTTCTTCTCCAACAGCCAAAGGTCTGGAGATTATCTTTTCGACCGACGCCTCCGTACTGGATGGTCGCTTCATCGACAACGCCTGGCTTCAGGAGTCTCCCGACCCTGTCACCAAGTTGACTTGGGACAATGCGGCACAGGTTTCGCCGCAAACGGCCAAGGATCTCGGGATATACGATAAGGTCATCGCATTGGAACCAAAGACCAGCCTCATGGGAGTTGGGGGAAAGGTGAAAGTTTCCAAACGTTACGAGACCGGCGAAGGAGAGGGTAACCATTCTCCGATGATCGAGCTCACCGTAAGTGGTCGTGAACTGAAGGTTCCCGTCCTCATTGCCTACGGTCATGCCGATAACGCCATCACTCTTCCGGTGGGATATGGTCAGGCCGCCGACGATGGCCGCGAAGGTGCTCCTTCGTATGAAAAGAACAAACCCACGGTAGGACTGGTCGGCGTCAACACCGGGTTTAACGCTTATCACTTACGCACTTCCAAAACTCCCTACTTCGCCACCGGCGGAGTGGTAAAAACGACAGAAGAGAAATATCCCGTTGCCCTCACCCAGGAGCACAACTCGATGTATGGCCGCGCCCTGGCCCGCGAGATTTCCACCAATTCTATTGAGGGAAAGGGTGACTTCACGAAGCAAAAGGAGAAAGTCAAGAAGCAGGGAATGGATTCCCACGCTCCGGATAATATTTCTCTCTACAAACCCGAAGGAAGCGAGACCTGGTCCAAGACCGAGCTTGCAGCCAAGACCCACCTTGCTGATGAAATTCATCAGTGGGGAATGGCCATCGATCTTAATACCTGCACCGGGTGCAATGCCTGTCTGGTTGCCTGTCAGTCCGAGAACAACATCCCGATTGTAGGGAAGGATCAAGTCGCGATGGGGCGCGAGATGCACTGGATCCGCATGGATCGCTACTTTGCCTCCCAGGAGAACGTGGTCGAACATGGCCACGTTAACAAGGAGAAGGAAAACCCGGCCTGGGTCACCCAGAATCCCGAATCCATTCCCCAACCTGTCGCTTGCGTTCAATGTGAGATGGCTCCCTGCGAGACCGTTTGTCCTGTCAACGCGACGGTTCACACCGAGGAAGGTCTCAATTCAATGGCTTACAATCGCTGTATCGGAACCCGTTACTGCGCCAATAACTGCCCCTACAAGGCCCGTCGTTTCAATTATTTTGACTACAACAAGCGTAATCCTCTTGTCAAAGGGAATCTCTACAAGGGACCCTTTGGAGAGAAGCAGGTTGGAGAAGCCCCGCACCTTCAGCGCAACCCGAATGTTACCGTCCGGATGCGTGGAATTATGGAAAAATGCACCTATTGTGTGCAGCGTCTGCAGTCCGCCAAGATCAGGCAGAAGCAGCAGCCCAAGGTCAATAATTACGCCTCTGGTAAAAAGTCTTACGAGGTCAAAGTTGATCGCATCAAGGATCTACGTGTTAAGACCGACAGCGTCAAGACGGCGTGTCAGGATGCCTGTCCAACGAGCGCTATTTCCTTCGGAAACCTGCTTGATAACAACTCCCAGGTCGTCCGGGCCAAAGGCAACGTGCTCGACTCCGTCAAAATCATCAAGGGCGACAAGTATGAAGAGATCCAAGGCAGTCCCCGAAATTATGACTTGCTGCAATACGTCAATACCCGCCCGCGCACGAGTTACCTCGCTCGTGTGAAGAATCCGAACGATAAGATGCCCGATGCGAAATTCCTCGGTCAGGCAACGATCAACATTCACTAATCCGAGAATCCTTTCCTGCGACTGAAACCCATGTCCGAAGCGACCACACAGTCTGAGACCAACACCTCCAAGGTGAAAATTCCCGTGCTTGAGCGCGAGAACTTGATTCTCAACAATCGTTCCTACCACTGGATCACCGAGCGCATTTGCGGGGTGGTTGAAGGCCGTCAGCCTCTCCTCTGGTGGATTCTTTTCATTCCTTCCGCGCTCATCGCCCTGGTCGGTGTCGTTGGAGGGCTGACCTACCTTGTTTCAACAGGTGTCGGAGTCTGGGGAAACACCAACCGCGTCATGTGGGGATGGCCCATCGTGAACTTCGTTTTCTGGATTGGTATTGGTCACGCCGGAACCCTGATTTCCGCGATTCTTTTCCTGACCCGTCAGAACTGGCGAACTTCGATTAACCGGGCGGCTGAAGCGATGACAATCTTCGCGGTGATGTGCGCGGGTATTTTCCCCGCCTTCCACGTTGGTCGGGTTTGGATGGCCTGGTTCCTTGCTCCTATTCCAAACTCCAACGCGATCTGGCAGAACTTCAAATCGCCTCTTCTCTGGGATGTCTTCGCGGTTTCGACCTACTTCACGGTCTCTCTCATCTTTTGGTTCCTTGGCATGGTTCCTGATCTCGCGACCATTCGCGATCGATGCAAGCCCGGCATCCGGAAGTTCATGTATGGAATTTTCTCCCTCGGCTGGCGCGGCGGTAACCGACAGTGGAGCCACTACGAGATGGCGTATCTCCTTCTCGCGGCCCTTTCGACGCCACTGGTGCTATCGGTGCACTCGGTCGTTTCGTTCGACTTCGCCACCTCTGTTGTGCCCGGTTGGCACACGACCATCTTCCCGCCATACTTCGTGGCTGGTGCCATCTTCGGTGGTTTCGCAATGGTGCTCACCATCATGATACCGGCGCGGGCCCTCTACGGTCTCCACGACATGATTACGATGAAGCACATCGATAACATGGCCAAGATCATCCTCTTAACCGGAACGATCGTGGGATATGCCTATTTGATGGAGCTCTTCATCGCCTTCTACTCCGGCGCGAAATACGAAGGTGCGGCCTTTCTCTTCCGAATCGATGGCCCCTACTGGTGGGCCTACCTTGCGATGATGAGTTGCAACGTTCTCTCGCCGCAGATCTTCTGGTTCAAGAAGATGCGCGAAAATCTCTGGGTCGTGATGGCCGTCGCGATGTGTGTGAACATCGGTATGTGGTTCGAGCGCTTCGTGATCATTGTCACCACCTTGGCCCGGATGTGGCTTCCCGGTGACTGGAAGACCTACAGCCCCAGTGGCGTTGATGTCCTGACCTTCGTCGGGACGATTGGAATGTTCCTCGCCCTTTTCCTCCTTTTCCTCCGCTTCCTTCCTTGTATCAATATTGCCGAGGTGAAGTGGACCCTCAAAGAGAGCGACGCTCACGATGAGGACAAGAAATCTCACCCTGATGACGGCGTCGAACTGATCGAGGCTTATCAATACGAAATTCACGAAAATCCCGATGGGGCTGCCAAAGAGGCTGGTCTTGAAGGAACAACCCCAACGACTGAGAAGGCATGAGCACGAAAGTCCGCAGAGTTTACGGCTACCTCGCCGAATTTAAAAATGCCTCGCAGCTCTACAAAGCTGCCGAGAAGGTCCGCGACGCCGGATTCAAGAAATGGGATTGTTACTCGCCATATCCGGTTCACGGGTTGGACGATGCGATGGGCGTGAAACGTTCCATCCTTCCCTACTTTGTTTTCATCGGAGGACTGACCGGTTTCATCACCGCGATCACTTTGGCCTATACCACGCAGGTGGGGCTCTACCCAACGGTGGTACAAGGAAAGCCGGCAAACATCTTCACCACTGCCGCGTTCTTCCCGGTGATGTTTGAGCTGACCATTCTTTTTTCCGGTTTCACCGTTCTCTTCGGCCTTCTGGCTCTGATAGGACTGCCTCGCTGGAACCATCCCATCTTTGCGAGCAAGCAGTTTGCCCGCGTGACCGACGACAAATTCTTCATCGCAATCGAAGCCCGCGACGCCAAATTCTCCGCCGAGGGAACCAAGGCTCTGCTTGACGAAATTGGCGGTGACAACATCGAACTCGTAGAAGACGACTCCGAGTAGCCATGAAATATTTCTTCCTTTCCCTTCTTGCCCTTGCGCTTCTCGTAGTTGGAGTGTTCGGCTTTCGTGGCGACAAGTTCTCCCAGGCTCCTATCGAGGTTTTCCCTGATATGGACCATCAGGATAAGGTCCTGGCCCAGTCGGCCAGTGGCTTCTTCGAAGATGGCATGGGATCCCGACGTCCTGTTCTTGGTACCGTTCCCAAGAGTGCCGATAGCGGGGTCATGCCTCTTGAGTTTGGCGCTGGTCGCTCCGGTTACTACTTCGATGGCAAGTTCGAAGGCACCTTTGGTAATGGCATGCCGACCGAGCTCAAACTTGAAAAGAATGCCGATGCGGTCGGACTTTTGGCTCGAGGAAAAGACATGTTCGGCGTCCATTGCGCCATCTGCCACGGTAAGGCTGGCGATGGAAAAGGAGTCGTCGGACATCACCTGGGCAAAGTCGGCGTTGCTGTTTCAAATATTCACAGCTTTCCTCAGGAAACCCATCCCGACGGATATATTTATCAGGTCATCTCAGACGGCAAGGGCCTCATGGGTGGCTACAAGCACAACCTTCCCGTGCGGGATCGTTGGGCCATCGTGGCCTACGTCCGCGCTCTTCAGGCTTCCGCCAAATAACAATTTTATCTGATTCATCACGACATGGCACATCAAGTGACATCAAAAGACATCCCGAACAATGGGGAGCATCTGGAGAAAAGCAAAATTGCAAAACTCCAGCTGATCACCGGCGTCATCGGTGGGATTGGTCTGATCGCCAGTATCATCTACCTCTTCGTAGGTGGAGGTGTTGAAGATCCTAAAACGGAAGCTCATGAGTCATCTGTTGCTCATGGATCCTACGCCTTTTCCTGGCTCTTCGCCGTGTTCTTTGTCCTGACTCTTGCCCTTGGCGGTTGTTTTTGGACTTTCCTTCACAACCTCTCCAACTCGGGGTGGGGGACATCAGTTCGCCGAATGATGGAAAACCTGGGGTTTGTTTTTCCGTTCCTCATCGTTTTCTGCATTCCTTTCCTTTTCCCCCAGGTGCAGCAGTACCTTTGGGAATGGATGACATCATACAACGCGGCAACCGCAGCTCATCCTGATATGGATGCCAGCAAGGCTCTCATGCATAGCGCCAATGCGCATGACCATCTCCTCGCGGCCAAGACTTTCTACTTGAACCCCGGATTTTGGATTCTCCGTTTCTTCTTCTACTTCATTGGCCTTGGTTTCTTCATCTTCCTTGTGCGGAAGTTCTCCATCGCGCAGGACACCGATAAGAAGCCTGGAACAAAAAACCTTTTTGCGGCCCGCAAGCATTCGTCCTGGAGCATGATCATCTTTGCGGTGACCCTGACTTTTCTCGCTCTCGATTTGGTGATGGCTCTCGACTACTCATGGTTCTCCACAATGTTCGGAGTCTACGTCTTCGCCGGTTCGGCTCTCAACTCGATGGCAGTGCTCATCTTGACCGGAATTCTCCTTCAAAAAGCCGGCTACTTGAACAAGGTTGTCACCCAGGAGCACTATCACATCATGGGTAAGCTCTGTTTTGCCTTCACCGTCTTCTGGGCCTACGTTTCCTTCTCGCAATATTTCCTGATCTGGTATGCCAACATCACCGAGGAGACCCGTTATTTCCTGCTTCGCAACACCGAAAACTGGAATCTCGTCAGTCTTTCCCTGGTCTTTATGCACTTCGCGCTTCCTTTCCTTGTCCTTCTCCGGTCGGACGTGAAAAAGAAACCTAATTTCATGATTGGCTTGTGCTGCTTCATTCTTTTCATGCACGCCGTGGACGTCTACCACATGGTTATTCCCGAGCGAGGGCCCTCCGTTGGCTTGGTCGTCGGCCATCATCCCAAACTCTGGATTGATGGATCCTTTTTGGGAGACGTTATCGCTCTCGTGACGGCAATCTCCGGATTCCTCTTCCTCTATCTCCGCAACCTCACTTCGGTTGCCCTTTATCCTCACCGCGATCCTCGTATCCTCGAGTCCGCAAACCTTCACAACTAAAAGTCATGGATCACACCCGCGATAACCCGCTCAAGCGGTTCACCGCCTTCTGGATTGCTCTGCTCCTTGTGACTGCCTTCGGCATCGCCTGCATCATTCTCCGTCCCATGACCCATGGGCAAGTCGACACCGTATCCGATGTGGCTGGTAAGGAGCGTCTTGCTATCCGGGCTGATATCGATAAGGCGCAGGCCGATACTTTGAACGAGGATGCCTTGGAAAAGGCGCTCGAGGCAAAGACCGCCGATCTCATCAAAGAACCTTCTGCTGGAAAAATGCCCGTTCCGGGTGCCGCCCCGGCACCCGCTGCCAAACCAGCTGAAACTCCCGCCGAATAACTCATCCCGAGGCTTCCTAACTGTTTATTCTCATGGCCGAGACCACTTCCACCGCTGATTCCAATGGAGTCGCCTTGCGCTCTTCAATTGATCGCTCCCTTCGTCACCCCGTGATGTTCTTTTTCACGAGCGGCGCCGCCTGGCTTGCTGTCGCCATTGTCCTCGGACTTGTGGCTTCTGCGAAAAAGCACGCGCCAGAATTCATGAACTGGTGCTCGTGGTTGGACGCGGGGATTGTTGATGCCGCCCATATGAGTGCCCTTGTTTACGGATGGGGAGCCCAAGCCGCCTTTGGAATGATCATCTGGCTCATGGCCCGTCTTTCCCGGAAAGAATGCACCAATGTGGGCACGATTCTCTGGGCCGGGCACATTTGGAATCTTGCTGTTCTTGGTGGATTGATTTGCATTATGTCGGGCAATGGCTCCGGAGTTCCCTGGATGGAGTTTCCCGGAGGTATCTGGATCATTCTCCTGCTTTGCTACTTTGCCATCACAATCTGGTCCCTGGTTCAATTTCAGGTTCGTGATGCCGGTCACGTATACGTGAGCCAATGGTATCTTCTGGGTGCTCTGCTCTGGTTTCCATGGGTCTGCATCACGGCATTGCTTTTTGTGTTCGTCTTCGATGGAAACGCGGTCATGGCAACCGGGATTGCCGCTTGGTTCAAAGGAACCACTTTCCTTCTCTTCTTCCTCCCGACGGCGCTGGCCAGCGCTTATTACCTCGCCCCAAAGGTGACCGGACGTCCGGTTTACAGCTACAACCTGGCTCTTTTTGGATTCTGGGCTCTCGCTTTCCTCGGTCCATGGTCGGGCATGCAGAAGCTCGTGGGTGCTCCCATTCCACAGTTCCTGCCATACGCCGGAGCCGCAGCGATGGTTCTCATTTTAATCCCCGCAATGTCGGTTGGAGTTAACATTCTTAAAACAGTCGCGGGATATGGGGAGGTTGTCGCCGAAAGTCCGTCGCTCCGATTTACCGCCAGTGGAGTTGTTCTCTTCGTGGTCTATGGTTTCCTCTCGCTTACGCTTCACCTCGTGCCATCGATGAAGATGACCCAATTCAGTTACAGTGGATACGGCCTTGATATCCTCGGCTTCTACGGGGTCTTTTCCCTCTGCGCCTTCGGAGCCATTTACTTTATCGTCCCCCGTATCACCCGTCGTGAATGGCTTTCACACCGTTTTATCAAGTGGCACTTCTTTCTTTCTCTCTATGGGGTCGCTTCGATCGTGATTTGCGCGGTCATTGGTGGCATGACCCAGGGACAGGGGATCGAAGATATCAGCCAACCTTTCGGAACGATGGCCGAGCGTGCCAGCCAGTATGGTTGGGGAGTCACCCTCGCCTGGGGATTTCTGCTGGTTGCCAATCTATTCTTTTGCCTCCATCTTCTCCTGATGTGGGCCCGTCTGGGACGTCGTTCCTCGCACCCAACCCTCCTGAAGGCACATCATGCCGAGAGCCCGCACGGCCCTGAAGGAGAAGTTGATAACATCGGATCCGTTTCTGCCTAAACTCTCCAAGTTTACCAAGTCATGACTTTTAAAGCATTTATCTTCGGTCTGCTCGCAACCTTCGGTCTTCCCTGGCTGGTCGCGATCGTCATTCCGTATTCGGCCATGCGCTCTCTTGAGCCGGTGAAATTCGAAGAAGGATCGGGAGTGGAAGGCGTTTACATCCCCAAGAGGGATGGCCGGGTCACCGAGGGATCCAAGATCTATGGCCAGCAGGGATGTGCCACCTGCCACACCCAGCTAATCCGCCCTACCTACGCCGGAAACGATGTTCACCGTGACGAGTGGGCCGGGCTTCGCAAAAGTGCGGACAATCCCGATACCCGCCGCGAAACACTTGCCATGGACTTCGAGGGTGAAGACATTGCGCACATCGGTATGAGCCGTGTCGGTCCGGATTTGTCCAACCTGGGTCGCCGTCTTGATCAACATCTCGCTGGGACCGGGCTTTCTCCCGAAGATTGGCTTCTTCGCCACCTCTACAACCCCCGCGGAATCAAAAACTACCGCAAGGGAACCACCGCGATTCCCAAGCGCTCAAGTTGCCCGTCCAAAGCGGGGCTGTTCAACGAAACGAGTTCGGCGGGCGCAAAGGGCAACGCTCTTCCTGTCGAGATTAGAGATGGCAGGGCCATCGTCCCCGGTGACAAAGCCCGAATCCTTGTAAGTTATCTTGCTTCACTCAAAAAAGACACTCTTGGGCAGCCTCTTCCCGCTGCTCTTAACTACAATCCCCAGGCTCCGGCCGAAGAAAAATAGTCATGGCTGATTCATCATCACGCGATCTGCGTCCTGACCTCGACGAGACCATTAACGTCCCCGAAGCCCACGCGGCCTTAAGCAGCAGTGCTGGGGCGGCTGGACGTGAAAAAAGCCTCCGTGAAAACGGAATGGAGCCGGTCACGCTCTACCTCATTGTGATCTCAGCTATCATTGTTCTTGCCGGCGGTGCCGTCATGGGGCAGGGAGGAGCGTTCTTTGGATATAACGAACTTGTAAAGGATGGGTATATGCGGGGGAAATCTCCAATCGCGGAGGAAGATCCAGTGATTCCCTTGGCAGCTCTCGCCTTTCTTCAAAAAGAGGGTCAGAAGAACTACTCTGCTTGTAGTGGTTGTCACCAACCCAGCGGAGCAGGTCAGCCAGGATCCATTCCGCCTTTGGCCGGTTCGGAGTGGGTGAACGGAAATACCGAGAAGCTTCTCCTTATTATGCACAATGGCGTGCAGGGACCGATTGAAGTGGCTGGAGCCACTTACAGCACCCAAATGGAAGCGATTGGAGCGAATTTTGGGCCCAAGGAAATGGCTGCGGTCATGACCTACATCCGGACTTCCTGGGGGAACACCGGAGACATCGTCACACCTGAAATGGCCGCTGTCGGTCTTGATATTTCCAAACAGCGCGGAGGTGGTAAGACCACTGCTGAAGAACTTAAAAAATCACATGACAAGATGCTGCCCGGTGCTAAGTGGGCTCCGGACCTTCTTATCGATCCGGAAACCTGGGCGCCAGTGGCTGCCGAGGAATAAATTTTAAAGCAACCATTCGATTACGACTATGAGTGCGGACTCCCACGATCATCACGACGATCACCATCACGTTCTTCCATTCTGGAAGAAGTACCTTTTTTCGACCGATCACAAGACGATTGGAATTCAGTATGGCCTCGCTGCGGGTGCCTTCCTGCTTTTCGGCTTCTTCCTGATGATCGTGATGCGTTGGAGCATCGCCTATCCCCACGAGCCTCTTCCCGGGTATCTCAGCTGGATTTTCACCGATGGCTGGAAGGCCCGTTGGTTGGATGACGGCATGGTGACCGGTGAGACCTATAACATGTTCGGTGCGATGCACGGAACGATCATGGTTTTCCTCGGAGTTGTGCCCCTGGGTTTTGCTGCTTTTGGAAACTACGTCACTCCTCTCCAGATCGGAGCTCCCGACATGGCTTTCCCAAGGCTTAATATGGCGAGTTTCTGGGTCTACCTTGCCGGTGGTATCGTGATGTGCATGAGTTTCTTCATGGAGTCTGGTGCTGCCAAGTCCGGGTGGACCAACTACTCGCCCCTCGCGGGATACGCCGACCGGCAAATTGTGAATCAGTTTCTGGCCGGGCAGACCCAATGGCTCATTGGCTTGGTTCTGCTGATCACCTCGTCACTTCTTGGCGCGGTCAACTTCATCACCACCATCATTCAGCTTCGTGCCAAGGGGCTCACCTGGATGCGCCTTCCATTCTTCGTTTGGGCCATGCTTGTGACTGGATTCCTTCTTTTGCTGGCCTTCCCGCCACTCGAAGCTGCCGGCATCATGCAGCTTATGGACCGGGTGACCGGATCCAGCTTTTTCATGCCCAGCGGTTTGTTCTCCAAGGAAGACGGCGTCTTGGATATCTCCGGTTCCGGTAGCCCACTTCTCTTTCAGCACCTTTTCTGGTTCCTGGGACACCCCGAGGTTTATGTCCTCCTCCTTCCGGCAATTGCTTGTGTCGCTGAGATCATTCCTTGCAACACCCGCAAGCCACTTTGGGGATACAAGCCCATGGTATGGGCGGTCATCGTTCTCGGTTTCCTGTCCTTCATCGTTTGGGCTCACCACATGTATCTTACCGGAATGGGACCGGTCATCTCGACCTTCTTCCAGACAACCACGGTTCTCATCTCGGTGCCATCGGTGATCTTGCTGACTTCAATGATTATTTCTCTCTGGGGTGGGTCGATCCGCTTCACGATGCCGATGATCTGGGCGGCTGCCTTCCTTCCGATGTTTGGCATCGGAGGTCTCACCGGTCTGCCTTTGGCTTTCAACCTTGCCGACCTTCACCTTCACGACACCTATTATGTGATCGGACACTTCCATTATGTGGTTGCTCCCGGAATTCTCTTTGGTCTCTTCGCCGGAGTTTACCATTGGTATCCCAAGATGACGGGCCGTTTCATGGATAACTTCCTGGGGCACTTGCATTTCTGGCCATCACTGATCTGCATGAACCTCCTCTTCTTCCCAATGCTCACGCAGGGCATGGCTGGATTCCATCGTCGTTGGTATAACGGGGGAGAGGGCTACATTGAGAAGGGGGCCGAAGGAGTGAATGTCTTTGGTATCACCGTCGCGGAACAGATTTCCCTGAACGAAGTGATGACTGGAGCCGCCATTGCGTTGGCCATCTTCCAGCTGCCATTCCTCATCAACATGTTTGTGAGTTATTTCTGGGGCAAGAAAGTCACCAGCGACAACCCTTGGGATGCCACCACTCTCGAGTGGGCCACTCCAACTCCTCCGGGACACGGAAACTTCACCTTTGATATTGCGGTCTATCGCGGACCTTACGAATACAGCCGCCCGGATCATGACGAGGACTTCTTCCCCCAGTGGGAGGAGCCCAAGCGTTCTGCACCGACCGAGGAACCCTCGGAGAAACCCGATAAGGAAACTACCGAAGCCTAAAGGCACCGTTTATTCACTGCCTCACTTTTCTTGATCCATGGAAATCCCATTCGTCGTCAACGCCCGTAAAGATACCGGACTCTTCAACTCGAAGGTTGGTATCTGGCTCTTTCTCGCATCGGAGGTGACTCTCTTCGGAGGTCTCTTTTCGGGCTATCTTTTCCTGCGTCTCTACGCCGACTACCCTTGGCCGGAGCGTGCTCTTCCCGTCCTGCCCGGTTTGATTAACACGTTTGTTCTGATTGGCTCCTCCGTTACGGTGGTGTTTGCCTGGGCAGCCCTCAAGATGAGGGAGTGGAGAAAGTTCCAGATTTATATGGGCATCACCTTGGCTTGCGCCGCCATCTTCATGGTCCTAAAGGGGATTGAGTATAATGCCAAGTTTCATCACCAAGCGGTTCAGATTGAAGGCCCCGGACCCGTGCAAGGGAAGGGGATCCTGGAAGGACACGTCCACTATGCTGAAATCGTTGATGGAAAATTGACTGAAGTGAAGGATAAGGACCGTTATCACGACGAAGGGGTCTTTCCAGCCAATCGCATCCTCATCAAAGCTTCCGAGCTTACCTTTGTTCTCAAGCGACCGGCTCATGAGGCCTACGTGAGGGAGATCCTTAAGCAGGCAGGCGATGATCATGAAATCACTTTGGTTGAAGACTACCGCGTCCCGAACGAGGATGAACTTCACGCGGGTGGTAAGAACCGGACACAGCTCCTTGAGAGTGAAAAGGCGCTTGTCGCCAAGTCCGGCAGTGAGCTTTCAATCGATGTTCTCGAAGACATGGAGGATGCCTTCCTCGATGCCCGCGCTCATGACAAGGACATCCGCACTGATTTCCTGGCGGCTTCCTGGGACTGGATTCGCGACGAAAAGGGAGATGATGACCTCGCCACTTACGTTGTTGAAAAAGACATCTGGAAGGAGCGTCGCAAGGAAGATGCCGAGAAGTTCGGCCCACTGATGCTAAGTGCTCCAGGTGAGGTGACTTTCAAGGTTGATCCACCCTTGATTCTGGTGATGAAGCCGGGGGATATTCCCAAATCTTCCAAGGAGCAGATCAAGCTTCGCGATGACACCGTAGTGAAGGGCGAAGTTCTCCCAAGTCCCATGATCATGGGCGTCGATGCCATCGACTTCCGGCATACCGCTATGCGCGCCGAAGCCGAGGGGATTGATCCTTCGAAGGCCATTGAACAGAGCTGGATTTTGACTCACACCGACAGTCACGGCGGCAACGACCTCAAGAAGGCTTGGGATTGTCACATGGCATGGCTGAGGTTCCAGACCGAGCGTCTTGAGAAGAAGGGGCGTGTTCCAACTGACAACGATAAATATCGAGTCAATTGGGACGAAATGATCGCGTATCAGAAGTTGGACTTTATCCCCGACGATGTATACAAGGCGGCCAGTGAAGACACTCTTTACCATGCGGGGCTCTTCGAGTTGAAGGGGTTTGCCGGAGCGAATCACAAGGAGTTTGATTTTCCTCACGTTGAAATTCCGCGGAAGAATGTTGGATTCGAGTCAACTTTTACTCCGAAGTGGAATACCTACTACGCGATCTACTTCACCATCACCGGTCTCCACGGACTGCACGTGATCGGAGGAGCGCTCGTCCTCGGCTACTACCTTTTCTTTGGACGTAAGATGTATGATTCCAACCCCGAATGGCTCGCCAACCGGGTTGAGATTGGCGGTCTGTTTTGGCACTTCGTTGACCTTGTCTGGATCTTCCTCTTCCCGATCCTCTACTTGATGTAATCCCTCATTTTTATCTGATTTTCAAACAACAAAACTCATGGCTGATTCTATTGAAGAAGTAAAGAAGGCAAAGAAGCTCTACATGTTCATTGGGCTCCTCTTGTTCTTTTTCACGGTGATCACAGTGATGGTGGCGTCTGTCGAATGGCTCGATTTTGGTGGTCATGGATTTGACGGAGTGGATGCCACGATTGGTCTCATCATTGCCGCTTTCAAGGCCTCTCTCGTGATGTTCATCTTTATGCACCTTAATCACGAGCGCCCGTTGATTTATTTCCTCTACGGGCTCGGACTTGTGATGGCATTTTTCTGCATCTGGTTGATTGGTTGGTCCAAGAGCGATCCCATTCAGTATGGTAATTCCAACCGAGCCGACGGTTTCTATAATCCGGATAAGCCCGCTACCAACGTCCACGGCCACGACTAACTTCGGTTCACCATGTCAATCAAAGGATTCCATCTCATCTTCATTGCCATCGCCGCGCTGTTTTGCGCGGGCTTCGGGGTGTGGGCTTTGTTCCTCGATGAAAAGGAATCAGCTCCGCTCTTTGGAATCTTCACCTTGATCGCTTCGGTCGTTCTTGTGGTCTACGGCTTTTACTTTCGCCGGAAGTCCAAGGACATCATCGTCTAAATTTAAATAGAGTTTTCATTATGTTTTCTGCCTTATCTATCCTCGCCTGCGCCACCTGTGCCAATTCCTTTAAGCACGGAGGTCAAAACGCAGCCGGCTGGTCCATCGCCGTGATGCTGATGGTGATCGTGCCGCTCGCGATCATGGTTCTTTGCTTTATGATCCGAATCGCAAGACGCGAGAAGGCCGGCTTGGACAGCAGATACTGCGACGACTATGTCGCCCCCACCACCAACAGCTAATTTCTTCACCATGTTTACCGCACTCAATTGGTCAAAATGGCTCGGGATTCCCGAGAACTACTCCGACCACGGGGGAAACGTCGATCACCTGATCGACATCGTCCACTGGTTCATGTTCGCCCTTTTTTTGGGTTGGACTCTTTTCTTCCTCTTTTGCTTATGGAAGTTCCGGGCCTCCAAGAATCCCAAGGCGAGCTACCATGGTGTCACAAACCACGTTTCGAGTCACCTTGAGATTGGGGTGGTCATTATTGAGGCAGTGCTCCTTCTTGGTTTTGCTTTCCCGCTTTGGTGGGAGCGGACCGATCAGTTTGAAGAGGTTCAGCAGACCGATCCCGTTCGCGTGAGAGTCATCGGGTATCAGTTTGCTTTCAATTACCACTACCCGGGAGCTGACGGGAAGTTTGGGCGGATCGACCGCTCACTTGTCAAAACCGGAGGTGATCCTTGTATCGATCCTGACGATCCCAATGGCTATGATGACTTTACGACCGGTATTCTCAAGTTGCCGGTTGATCGCAATGCGATCCTCCAAGTCACTTCGACGGATGTGATTCACAATTACTCCATCATTCCGATGCGGATCCAGCAGGATGCGATTCCCGGTCGGGACATTCCGATGTGGTTCAAGCCCATCAAGACTCTTGAAACCAATGTGGTCTGTGGTCAGCTTTGCGGCGATGGTCATGCCAACATGAAGGGGGTTATGGAAGTGATCAGCCAAAAAGCTTTCAGTAGCTGGGCAGCCGAGCAAAGCAAAGCCTCTCTGGAAAAGACCGAGGATGCCTTGAAAGCAGCCAAGGGACTTGCCAAGAAGTAGTTTGAGACTGAATTTTCCAAAGCGACCGGAGTCATCTCCGGTTGCTTTTTTTGTGATCTCTTTATAGCAAATTGAGGGGGAATGCTCTCTTTTCGAGGGGCAGCTGAAGTGCTAGCTTTCCAGCCATGAGGAGTTCGTGCTTTGTTTTTTTCGCCGGTGCTCTGTTGGTGTCATCGTGCGCCGACTTGATGAAGATCCCAACGATTCGCCCAAAGGTTGAGAAGAAGAGCAAGTTTTCCCAGGAGGGATCGACCGGGATTGGCGGAAATCCCAACGCGAAGTTTGGAGTGACGAACGAGGATGTCGCCGCGGGTCAGGCTCCGGTGGCAGCGGGGTATCTTCCGGCCCAGGTGGGAGAAGGAATTGTGGCGGGGGGAATGGCTCTTCCTTCCGATAGTTCCATCGTATGGTCCGATTCCGATCCAAACGCCGACATTCCCTTTAGCGAGGCCTTCAAGGCGCTCCCCAAAAAGAAAGAGTCGTGGCTTTCGAGTTATAAACAGGCTCGCCGGGAATCGATGAGGACGGGAAAGCCGATTTTGATGTGGTTCACCAAATCCCCCTCAAGTGGCTCGGTCGGGAGCCCGATCTGCAAGACCCTCAACCGGGAGCTCTTTGCCACCAGTGATTTTTCGATCTGGGCGAAGGAAAATGTCATCCGCCTGAAGATTGACCTCAACGGGGCTTTGAAAGGGGATAGTGGCTTGGATGACAAAGGGCAAATTAAGGGGTCGGTGATGCAACGTCGCCAGTATGCCGACAAACTCAGGAAGCAATATCAGGTGCTTGGGTGCCCGACGGTGGTGGTCCTGGAGCCTGATGGAGGGGTTTACTCCCGCGAGCGTGGTTACAAGCGGGGGCAGAATAAAGAGCTTTGGTGGAAGTTAAAGAATGCCGCGCTGACGATTCAACACGACCGAGGGGTCTGGGAAAGGAAGATGGCCAAAAAGGGCTATCGGCAGTGGACTGGTTCCAACGATCAGGTTGTTTTCGCCAAGCTCCGCCGTTTCGACGAAAAGAGTGGAAGTGTTTGGCTGATTGAGCCTGACGGAAATCTGATTAAGACTTCCGCCAAGGTCCTTTCAAAAGACGACCGGGGGTGGATTCTCGACGAGAAGGAAAGGCGCGGACACTAGTCCTGGGGTTGGGTTGCCACGCGGAAGAACATTCCGGGTTCGTCCCCGGTATAAGTGAACTTTCGCAAGGAGAATTCGGGCCCCAGAGGCGAGGTTTCATCGACAGTGTCCAGGGAGTTTGAAACCCAGTCCCGCAGGTTGGCACTTCGCTGGGTGATCAGGACGTAATTGGGATCGTTGATCCGGACATTGGCAGATGCTGTTCCGGTCGAAGGCTCGTAGTTCGTCAGAGGAAAAACGGCAGCGTTGGAAGGATCTCCTCCGAGGAGATATTCGTCGAGGTTCGAAGAGCCATCCTTGTCGGCATCGCCAGCGGGGTCGGCACCCGGAAGGTTGTTCGCTGCCAGGTAGGCTTCCAGTTGGGATTGGATGAAGGGTGAGAAGTCCTGAGCCTGATCAATCACGGTTCCAAGAGGGGAGAAGAGGTTTGGAGAGCCGAAGGTTGAGCCGGATGAACCATCGTCATAACCCAGAACCGTGTCCGAGGCATCATCGATGGGCGAAATCATGGGGGAAGCGTCGGTTTCCAATTCTAGAATTTCTTTGCTTCCCACTCCGCTGAGTGGTGCGACTCCTTCGCCGGCCGGGCCGAAGATCACAATGCCTGCGGCATCCTTGATCACGAAGGCGGTGTTGTTGGAGTCGATATCAAGATCTGTTGGGTTGCCCACCGTAATAATCCCCGGATTTCCAAGGTAAATATTACTCCACGCCCAGCCCTCGGTGGTGAGGTTTTCGACACGATTAAATTCGGTATCAAGACCACCTGCGGCGGTGTTTTTGTCGATAAAAGTCAGCAAGGTGCCGTGGGCGATGGCCGACCAGGTTTCCTGATCGGAAAGAGTGATGCTTGTTTTGGAGTTAAATTTTCCGGAAGGGGTGATCTTACCAACTTCGATGATCCAATCAGTGAGGTTGGCATAGCCGGCCCCCCCATCACCAACGACTGCAAGTTCAAACCAGTTTCCCCCATTCCCCTGGGTGCGTCCAAAGTGGGTGTCGGCCGAAGCGGGAGCCCCATCTTCGTCGGCATTGACGGTGCCGCCATTGAGAAAGCGGTCGGGAGCGACCGCATTGTATTCGTTGAGAATCACGATCGGAGCCGGATTGAGGACCTCGAGTTCATAGACGAGGTAGCCGAGATTGTGGGAAGCAGCTCCGCTATCCGCTTCGATGGTGATTTCGTAACTTCCGATATCTTCAGCGGTGAGGAGTCGGTTGCTTGAGATGGTCACGGCACCGCCGGCCAGGGAGACGTCGAGGAAGTCGGGAACCAGGATCTCATTGATGGTGGCACCCGGTGAGATATCGATGGTGGTGCTGTAGGATCCCCGCGCTGCTTTCGTCAGGGGAATGGGGCCAAAACCGGGAGGCGTATTGAGAGTCCTGAAGTTGGTGAAGCTTTGAATCACGGTGTTGTTGGTCCAAACGTTTGGAGCGCCAAATGTGGAAGATGTGCCATCGTCATGATTGATATTCAACGGGTTGACCGTGGAGGTCGGGGTGGTTTCGAGTTTGAAAACTTCGGTTCCGCCGACTGAGACCAGGGTGTCGCCAATTCCGTTTGCATTGTTGTCTTTCAAGGCGATCGATTCTCCCGAGGGTCCGTAAATCAGATCATCGCTGCCATTGAGCCAAGTGATGTGGGTGTTGTTGCTGTTGGTGGCTGATTTTTCGGGATGGGAGCTGTTTTCCTGGTCGATCAGGTTCCTGTCGAGCATCCAGATATTGGTCCACGCGACGCCCGTTGTGTTAAGATTTGAAGTGATGTTGATGCCTGTGGGAGATGTGAGTTGGCTTTCGGTGAAAGTCAGAATCGTTCCCGGGGCAATGGCGCCTAGAGCAACATGGTTCGAGAGTTTGAGCGTGCGGGAATGGTCATCGTCTTCTATTTTCAGAGTCCAGCCACGGAGATCGACAGGATCGGAAGGTGCGGAGAGGGAACCGGTGACGACGAATTCAACCCAGGCCCCGCCATTGCCTTCGATGCGACCGAGGCGGGGATCGGAAGGCTTGTCTGGATCAATCTCGTCTCCGCCATCGAGATATTCCCCGGGTTCGACGGCGTTGTATTCATTGAGAATGATAGGACTCGAAGCGGGGAGAACATCGATCCGGTAAATTTGGTTGTCCGCGCGACCGGTATTGTCGGTTGCGATGACGGTGAATTCGTAACTTCCGATCTCTGACACGGATGGAGTGCCGGAGAGACTGGCCACCCCGTTGCCGAGGCCGGAGTCAATCACCGTAAGCCAGTCCGGTGTGTTACTTGAGCTAATTGTGATGGAATCTCCGGGGTTGGGATCGAAGGTCCGAATGCGGTATTCCGATACCGCGAGCGAGGAGCCAGCGATGACGGCTGCGCGGAAGGGTTCGTTGAAGATAGGAGGGAGAGGTTCGGGGAGACCTTGCGCGACTCCGGGAGAACCAACATCTTCCGAGGCATCATCACTTTCATACGCCCCGAAAAGTCCGTTGGAGCTCAGTCCGCCGGGCACCGGAGTCCTCGCACTGTCGGTGAACACGGCAAAGCTGAAGCCCTCGCTGGCAGTGCCGAAGTCGAAGGAGTCGATGCGGGTGCCGCCGGCGTTGTAGAGGAAGACCTTATCGCCACCTTTTCCGAGGCCGGGAAAGTCGCTGAGCTCAGAGCCGGTGACGACGCGGACGCTGGCGTCGAGTTTCCAAAGGGCCCGGAAACGGGTCGAGGAGGCATCAGCAAGGATGATCATGGAGGCTCCGGCGGGGAGGTCGTAAGAGGGGAGCCTGATGGCGTTTCTGAAATCGTCGCTAGCGTCGTCAAAGCGATATCCGGCGACATTGACGGTGTCGGCTCCGACATTCGTGATCTCGAACCAATCGCCGCCGGCATCGGGGTCGGAGTGATTGGAATCGGACATCACCTCGGTGATCCTCAACTGGGCGCTGAGTGGGAGGGCGAGGGCTGCAAGAATGAAGGAAGGACGTTTCATGATGGGACTGGGAGGAGAATAGGAGTTGGACGAGAGAGGGGAAGGGGAAAGAACGGGCGATGATTTGAGATTGAGAATTTGTGATCTGTGAGGGAGTCTAAGCCATGGCTGTCGCTTTCGCATCACTCGGGACCGGACTTATTGTCGGCCTGATTTTCACTGCTTTCAAGTTACCGTTGCCGGCTCCACCGGTTTTTGCGGGAATTATGGGGATTTTTGGCATTTGGGCGGGCAGTGAGCTTTGGCCGTTCCTTGCGGGGATCTTCACCAAATAAGGGCTATGATTCCCCAAGAAATCATTCGGAAGAAACGTGACGGGCAAGCATTGACCCGTGAGGAGATTTCTTTTTTTTCAAAAGGCATTGGTGATGAGTCGATCTCGGAAGGCCAGATCGCAGCCTTCGCGATGGCAGTCTTTTTTCAAGGAATGACCCTGGATGAGCGGGTGGCTTTGACCGAAGGGATGCGGGATTCCGGCGAGACCTTGTCCTGGCCCGGACTGGACGGGCCGGTGATTGACAAGCATTCGACCGGCGGGGTGGGGGACAATGTGTCCTTAATGTTGGGGCCGTTGGTGGCTGCCTGTGGAGGATTTGTCCCGATGATCTCGGGGCGGGGACTCGGACATACCGGAGGAACTCTCGACAAGCTCGATAGCATTCCGGGATATCAGACGATGCCTTCGAATGCTCTTTTTCGGAAGGTGGTGAAGGACTGTGGGGTGGCCATTATTGGTCAGACGGAGACACTGGCACCTGCGGACAAGCGATTTTATGCAACCCGTGATGTCACGGCGACCGTGGAGTCGCTTGATCTGATCACTGCTTCGATTTTGTCGAAAAAGTTGGCGGAGGGGCTGGACGCTTTGGTCATGGATGTGAAAACCGGGAGTGGAGCGTTCATGAAAGAATACGCAGAGGCCAAGGCACTTGCAGAGAGTATCGGTGGAGTGGCAAATGGGGCGGGGGTGAAGACGAGCGCGTTGGTGACAGATATGAACGAGTCCCTTGCGAGCTCGGCGGGAAATTCTCTGGAGGTCCTGAATGCCATTCGTTTCCTCCGGGGAGAAGGGGACCGGCCAAGATTGGAAACAGTCGTGATGAGCCTTTCGGCGGAGCTTCTTGTTCTCGGGGGCCTCGCCAAGGATCGGGAGCAGGCACGTCGTGATTTAAAAAGAGCGCTGGACTCCGGGAAGGCGGCCCAAATCTTTGGTCAAATGGTCGAGGGCCTCGGCGGGCCCGGTGATCTTGTTGAGAA
Organism: uncultured Verrucomicrobiales bacterium; assembly: GCA_937916505.1. Taxonomy (GTDB): domain Bacteria; phylum Verrucomicrobiota; class Verrucomicrobiia; order Verrucomicrobiales; family Akkermansiaceae; genus SW10. The sequence continues at coordinate 45,246 of CALFSW010000477.1, forward strand.
TCCGGATCGTTATTTACCCCCAGCTGATTTTGTCAGTGATGTGCCGTCCCGGGAAGGTGGTTGGGTCGATCAAATCGATACCCGTGAACTTGGAATGGCCGTGGTCGGGTTGGGTGGCGGTCGGATGAGGGCAGAGGATGGAATCGATGACACAGTTGGCCTCTCGGACATTGTTGAGCTGGGGACCAGATTGGATGCAGGAGATCCGCTTTGTCGTATCCATGCCAAATCCGAGGATGAGGGTCTCCGGGCTCAAGAACGAGTGCTCAACGCGATCACTTTGAGCGCTTCACAATCAAGCGGTCAGCCGGTGGTTTACGAAGTGATCGAGGGATGAAAAAAGACCGCAGGCGAACCTGCGGTCTTTAGGATGCGGGGGGACAACCTGGATAAAAATTTACTCTGAGTATGCGGGTGCACCGTGCTCGGCGACATCGAGGCCTTCTGATTCTTCCTCGGCATCGACGCGAACGCCCATGACGATCTTAAGGATAAAGAAGACTGCGAAGGAGAAGACGAACGCGAATGTGCAGACAGCGGCAATACCGGTGAGCTGGACGATGAAATCACCGCCGCCGAAGATGGCAACAGCGAGCGTTCCCCAGATTCCGCAGACACCGTGAACCGAGATGGCTCCGACGGGGTCGTCGATCTTGATCTTGTCGAAGAACAGGATTGAAGTCACTACGAGAGCTCCCGCAATCAGTCCAACAAAAATTGATGCCGTTGTTCCGATGACGTCCGGGCCTGCGGTGATGCCAACCAGACCAGCGAGGAAGCCGTTGAGAGCCATGGAGAGGTCAGGTTTTTTGAGGAGAATCCAACCAGTGGCGATTGAACCAATGGCTCCTCCAACTGCGGCAAGCGCGGTTGTTGTCACTACGTAGGACACCGAAGCTGATTCAGCAGACAGGACAGACCCACCGTTGAAACCAAACCATCCGAAGAAGAGAAGGAAGACGCCGATTGCAGCCATAGGCATGCTGTGGCCAAGGATGGGTCTCACACCGTTAGCGGTGTATTTTCCAGCGCGTGGTCCGAGGACGATGACACAAGCAAGAGCGGCAAAACCACCGAAGGCGTGAACGACGGTGGAACCGGCGAAGTCAGCAAATCCCATTTCACTGAGGAAACCACCACCCCAGTGCCATGAACCGGCCCAAGGATAAGCGATACCCACGAGGAGGACGGAGAAGATCATGAAGCTGGTGAGCTTGACGCGCTCGGCAACAGCACCAGAAACGATGGTGGCTGCGGTAGCAGCAAACATTCCCTGGAAGAGGAAATCAGTCCAAACCGTGTAGGCCTCGTAATAAAGGTTTGTTTCCATAAGAAGCTTCTGGTCAGCGCCATGTCCGACAGCAGAACCCATGGCAAAGAAGCCGTTGAAGTCACCGGGATAGTGAGCGTTAAATCCCCAGAAATAATAGGTGAGGAGACCGATGGAAATGATCCAGCAGTTTTTGAAGAGGATGTTGACCACGTTCTTCTTTTGGCAGAGGCCGGATTCCAGGGTGCAGAATCCGAGGTGCATGAGGAAGACGAGAAAAGCTGCGATAAGAACCCAAAGGTTATCGATCAAGAACTGGGTGTATAGGTTGGTCGATTTCCAGACGTTGTCGTAAAGGGCTGCATTGCCTGCTTCGCCCGCACCCATAAGTTTTTCTTTAGCGTCTTCACCACTTTCTTCATCACCGACAGCGTCTGAGATTGTAGTCCAGACAGTGTTGGCATCATCGGTGACATAGTCTTCCCATGCGGGAGCTTTGTCTTCATCGTCGCCGGCTTCTTCAGCGGCGGCGACAAACTCTGCCGTCTTCGCAAGAATGGCATCGAAGTCCATTGATGTTGAGACTTCAGCTGCCCGAGGAGCTGCAACTTCGGCTACAGGAGGAGTAACTTCAGCTGGTTCCTGTGCGTTTGCCGCACTGAAGCCGGTGAATAGGGTGGCAGCCAGGGAGAGCAGCCATACTGTTGTCATTTTATGTGTTAGCTTTCGCATCATTTTCTTGGGTTCTCGTTGAACTCCGGTCTCCTGAGCAACGGGTGTGCCATGGGGGATGAATGGCATTCATGTTTGGCATGAAACTTGCTTGTTCTTTATTCAAGCGGCCGAATTGAGTCGTATGCATGCCACCAATCTATGAAGAAATATTGTTATTCGATGAAGTCGTTCGGAGCTTTCCTGTCGATGTTGCTCCTTTCCAGCGGGACTCTTTTTGCGGCCGAGGGGCCTCCTCCGATTGATACCGGAAATACGGCCTGGATGATTACCGCGACCGTTTTGGTCCTGATGATGACCTTGCCGGGTCTCGCGCTGTTTTATGGTGGCCTGGTTCGGGCCAAAAATTTGCTTTCAGTGCTGATGCATTGCTATGCCATCGCGGCTCTGGCCTCGGTGATGTGGGTGGCGTTTCTCTACACAATGGCATTTGATGACCAGGGAGGTGATTGGTTGGGAGGATTTGGAAAGACCTTTTTAAGTGATCTCAACACGGGCTGGGAAAAAAACTACCCGGCCACCGTCTTTGTCATGTTCCAGATGACGTTTGCGATCATCACTCCCGGTTTGATTGTAGGAGCATTTGTGGAGCGGATGAAGTTTGTCGCGGTGATGGTCTTCACGGCCCTGTGGCTTGTCCTGGTTTACGCTCCTGCCGTTTACTGGGTATGGGGCGGCGGAATCATGATGAAATGGGGGGCGATTGATCTGGCTGGTGGTATTGTTGTCCATGCCACTGCCGGAGTTTCGGCTCTTGTCCTTGCCAAGATGATCGGGCCTCGCAAAGGATTCCCGAAACAGCTTCATCCTCCTCACAGCCCCGGTCTGGTCATGATTGGAGCGTCTCTTCTCTGGGTCGGTTGGTTCGGGTTCAATGCCGGGTCGCAAGGGGGCGCAAATAGTGCCGCTGGTCTGACCATGCTGGTCACCCACATTTCTGCGGCGACGGCGGCGCTGGTTTGGTGTCTTGTCGAAAGGCTGAAAACCGGAAAAACCGGAGTGGTTGGAATCGCCACCGGAATGGTGGCAGGACTCGCGACCATTACCCCCGCCTCGGGTAACGTGGGGCCAATGGGTGCCATGGTGATCGGTGCTTCTGCCGGTGTGATTTGTTACTTTATGTGCGGATTTGTCCGTCATCGCTTGAAAATTGACGATTCTCTCGACGTCTTCGCGGTTCACGGGGCGGGGGGCATTCTGGGAACCATCATGGTGGCTTTTCTTGGAGCGGAGGGCGTGCTTGGAGGAACCGGGCTGAACACAAACCCGGAGACCGGTGAAACGTTTTCCAGCATCGGGCAGCTTGCGGTTCAGTTGAAGTCTCTCGGAATCACCATCGTATGGTCTGCCGTCGCCACCATGATCATCGTGGTGATCATCCGGAAGACCGTGGGCCTTCGGGTGGACGAAGAGGTGGAGCTTGAGGGGTTGGACTCCGCAGAGCACGGTGAAACGGCTTACAACTTTGATTCCTGATTGGAGCGATCTGAAGTCAGTCTCTGTAATCACAAGCCCGTCCGGAGAGGACGGGCTTTTTTATGAATCCATTTCATAAAAAAAATGAACCCTGTTCATTAAGTTGCGTAAAGGAATCGTATCAACAGCGAGAGGGAACGTTATGCCCTTTCTTGGATTGAAGCGCTCTTATCAACCACTTCGAATATTTTAGAATTCAGAG
>CALFSW010000478.1 GCA_937916505.1 uncultured Verrucomicrobiales bacterium
GTAAACCACTTATTCCACTTTGATCGAATCGAGGTAGTTCCTGGCATCTTGAATGACCTCGTCGGGACAACCTGGCTCAAAAGGCGAGCGCAGCCCTGCGGACTTAAGCAGGCCGGTGTAGGTTTTACTGCCGCCGAGGGTGCAGAGTTCGGCATAGGCCTTCAAGGCCCCTTCGGCATCGCTTCGTGACTTTGACCAGAACTACAAGGCTCCAGTCAGCGCGAGGCAATAGTCGAAAAAGAAAAATAGAAAAATATACCAAGAAAAAGATGAAAAAAACTAAAAAAGAGAGGCGCTAAAGTGCCTACGGTAGAGGGTTATTAGGCTCCGATTCAGTGAGATTTCCGGGGCAGATTGTAGGGTCTGTGATCGGAATCTGGTGATCCTGACAAGCGGATGGAGATCAGCTAGTGACTTCGTAAATCACGATGCGGCCCCATTTCTTCTCTTCGTTGGGGTTGCCTTGGTTGGCCCCGCCACCGAGATAGAGGAAGTTGCCATCGGGGGTGAAGGCGGAGGCGGAGATGCGGAAGCCGACGTTCTGGTGGTGGAGGCGGTCGCCGGTTTCGTGGTCGAAGAGGGCGGCGTTCCAATCGCCTTTGAAGATGCGGCCCGCCATGAGGAAGAAATTTCCGGAAGGGTGGAAGGCGAGGGTTTCCATGAGGCCTTCGCCGATTTCTCCGTTGGCTGCGGCGGCTTCTTTTTTAGAACCGCCTTGCCAGGTGAATTTTTGCCAGAGTTGTTTTCCGTTTCCAGCAGCGGGGTCCCTGGTGCTGCCCATCCCGGCGAGGTAGAGGGATTGGTCATCGGGCGCGAAGTGGAGGGCGAAGATGCCGCCGGTGTAGTAGTGGCCCTTGATGATGCCCCAGCCGGTGAAGTCGGGTGTTTTAATCCGGGCGATTTCTTGGCCGCCTTGCTCGAGGTCCCAGAGGATGACTTCGCCCATGAGGTTTCCGGCGGCGAGGAGTTTGCCATTGTGAGAGAAGGCGACGGACTGGACGGGCGGGGTGTGGGGGAAGGAATGACGGAGTTCGCCGGTGGCGACGTCGAAGACTTTGACGGAGGGTTCGGTCTCGGGGGCGGGTTCGTATTTGTAGCCGCCGCAGAGATATTGTCCGGTGGTGGTGGCGACGAGGGTTCCGTCGGGTGAGAGGCGGCTTTGCCAGGACCAGAAGTTGTGGGCTTTGACGGAGCGGGTTTCCTTTTTCTCTTTTTCTGCTTTGGGGTCAATCCACTTGAGATCGCCGTCGTAGCTGGCGGAGATAAGAGTCTTTTGGGAAGCGGACCAATTGACGCCGGAGGCGAAGTTTTCGTGTCGGGCAATTTCCTCGTAGGGTTTTGAGAGGATTTTGGTGACGGTGGAGACCTCGTAAATACCGCCGTCGAGGCAGGCGGCGTAGAGTCGGTTGTCTGGACCGAAAGTGAGGTCGTGGACATGCGAGGGGAGTTTGATCTCCTTGCCTTTTTTGAGCGTCGGAGGATTCATGAGAGTATTTGTTTGATGGCAGCGGCCTTGTTTTCGACGTGGTGGAAGGTCGGGAATCCGTCGATTTGGAATTCGGCATGGGGATCGATGCCGAGGGCGGAGAAGATGGTGGCGAAGAGGTTCTCCTCGTTGAAGGGATCCTCGATGACTTCAGCGCCGTATTTATCGGTGGCACCGACGAGGGCTCCGCCCTGGACGCCGCCGCCGGCCATGGCGAGGGACCAGGCGTTCGGGTAGTGGTCGCGGCCGCGGGCCTGGTTGATCCAGGGGGAACGGCCGAACTCGCCCATGGCGATGACCAGGGTGTCTTCAAGCATGCCGCGGTCTTCGAGGTCTTTGGTGAGTTGGAAGATGATGTTGTCGAGATCGGGAACGACCATCTGGTAGATCTCGTGGTTGAAGACGTGGGTGTCCCACGGCATGCCATTGGCGACCATGACGAAGGGGGCTCCTTCCTCGACAAGGGTGCGGGCGAGGAGGGCGTGTTGGCCAAAGGCTCCGGGGCCGTAGCGGTCGCGGTCGGCTTGCGGGATGCGCTCGAGATCGAAAAGGTGGGAGCAACTCATGAGGCCGTTGACGCGTTCGAAGGTGGCGTTCCAGGAACCGGCGGCGGCGGATTTGCGATCATTCTCGTATTTCTTGCTGAAGAACTTGCGGAGGGCTTCGCGCGCTTCGTGATCGTCTTCGGTGATGGAGTCGAGCTTGTGGGCGTCGGGGATTTGAAACTCGCCGCCGACACGGACGGGGGAGTATTCCGCACCGAGCCAACCGGCCCAGTTTCCCGCTTTGAAGCCTTTGAATTCGTTGCCCTCGGGGCAGGGATCAAGGAGAATGAAGTTGGGGATTTTTGACTCGAGCTGGCCGAGTTGTTGGGCGAGGACGGAGCCCATGGTGGGGCGGGTGAAGGGAGGGCGCGGGGCGTGGCCGCGCTGGAGGAGATTGATGCCCTCGGTGTGTTCCTTGGCGGTCGTCTTCATCGAGCGGATAACGGCGAGCTTGTCGGCGATGGAGGCGCATTTGGGGAGGAGCTCGGAGAAATGGGTGCCGGGGACGTTGGTGGGGATGCTTTTGAAGGGGCCGCCGGTGGAGGTGCCGGGTTTGGGATCCCAGGTTTCGAACTGGCTGGGTCCGCCGCAGAGCCAGAGGAGGATGCAGTGCTTTTGCTTCTTTTTGGCGATCTCGGCGAAGGCGGGCGCACCGAAAAGGCCGGCAAAACTCATCGAGGAGATTGCTCCGGCGGAGAGGCCTTGGAGGAACTTGCGGCGGTGCAGGTTGTGGTCCGGGGAACCGCAGTTCAGATTTGGATCGGGCTTGGGCATTGAGGTTTGGGTTGTGGAGAGGTCTCACGCAGAGCCGCGGAGACGCAGAGAATTTATGGGGGCTTGGTTGCGGGGTGGACTCACGTAGAGCAGCGGAGCAGCAGAGTTTTGGGAGCTTGGGGTTGGAGTTTTTGTTAGTGATTGATGCGGAATTCGGCGCTGGTGATGAGGGCCCAGCAAAATTGCTCGATGGAGGAATGGTCTTTGGCTTTTACGAAAGAAAGGGAACGTTGTTTTTCTTCCTCGTCGGGTTCGCGGGAGAGAATGTTTTGGAAGGTCTCGCGGACGAGGGTCTGACGATCTTCGATTTCCTTGAGTTTATCGAGAAGGGGGGAATCGGCAATCAGTCTTTCGAAGAGTTTCCCGTTGGTGAGGAACATGGTTTGCTGGACCGAGGGGGAGAAGTTTTCCTCGAAGAGATCGGGGAAGATCCTGGCGAGTTTGGCGCGGAGGGCGTCATCGTTTGCGGAATCGTGTCCGAGGGCAACTCGGAGGGAGCGGGTGAGGGCTTCGGCGGAGAGGGGTTTGTCGAGGGCGCGGGCGAAGAAGAGGTCTTGCGGGGGATTTGAAGCGGAGAGGGCGGGGCGGGAGTCGAGTTGGTAGGCTTTCGACCTGACGAGGGCGCGGATGAGGCGGCGGAGGTTATGGCCGTTTTTGGAAAAATCGCGGGTGAGCCAAGCGAGGAGTTCGGGATGACTGGCAGGGTGGGCGGAGTCCATGAGGTCGACGGGATGGACGAGACCGCGGCCATAGAGGAGGGCCCAGATGCGGTTGACGATGGCGGCAGAGTATTCGGGGTTGTCGGTGGTGATGGCCTTGGCGAATTTCTCGCGTCGGGAGAACCTGGGGACGGGAAGAGAGGAGAGGTCTTTTTTGAGTTTCTCGTCCTTTTTGAGTTTCCGGAACCATTGGTCGGGTGGGGCGATGGTGTAGAAATCCTTGGAGTCCTTTTCGCGTTTTTCGTAGGGTTCGGAAATCGTTTTATTGGAGAAGAGGATGAGTTGGGATTGGGAGGTTTTACCTTCGAGGTTGGCGAATTGATCGTAGCCGCCGTGGGCGCGCTCGGCGACGCGCGGCCCCTCCGGAGTTTTGACGTTGAGGCTGCGGCTAAAGAAGGCAATGAGGCCCCAGTAGTGACCTTGTTCGATTTCGGGAGCGACGGGGTGGTCGTGGCATTGGGCGCATTGGACCTGTTTGCCGAGGAGAGTGCGGGAGGTGCGGATGGCCATCTCGTGATGGCTGTCGCGTTGCTCGTAGAGGAAGCGGGAGGCACCGTTTTCCATCTTGGATTTTGGACGGGCGATGATGAGATCGAGTCCGACCTGATCCCAGGGACGGTTGCTTTCGAAGGTCCAGCGGAGGTAGTCGAGCCAGGCCTTGCGATTGCCCCGGTCTTTGGTGCGATCGAGGAAGACGACGTTGAAGACCTCGGTGAGATGGTCGGCGTGTTCCCTGGATTCGGTGAGGCGATCAATGAGGGCGTTTCGTTTTTCCGGATCAGGGTCGTTGAGAAAGGATTGGGCTTCGTCGGGTTTGGGAGTGCGGCCGAGGAGGTCGAGGTAGATCCGGCGGACGAAGGTGGCGTCGTTGGAAGGGAGGGCGGGAGTGATCTCTTTTTCCTGCCATTTTTTGGAGATGAGCTGGTCGATGACCTCGGTGGCATTCCTGGAAGGATCGGGGAGGACGAGTTCGACCGGAGGGGTGATTTTAAGGTCGGTGATCCAGAGTTTGAGGCTTTCGATTTCAGCAGGAGTGAGCTGCTTCTTGGGCGGCATGTGGGGATCCGAACCGATCTGGATGGATTGAAAAAGGGGGCTTTTTTCAGAATTTCCTGGAACGAGGGACGTGTCGGTCTCGCCGCCTTCGAGAGCTGAATCAATGGTGCGGAGATCAAGGCCGCCTTTTTGCTTCACGCCGCCGTGGCACTTCGTGCAGTTATCGATGATGACAGGGTGGATTTGCCCGCAAAGCGGGCCGCTAAAGCCGAGCAAAATTGAGAGGATTTGGCGGGGGGAAGGCATGAGACTTTGGAGAAGGACAAGATTGATACGTGCCAGAGTGGGAAAGTTATCGCAGGAGCAATAGTTGGTGCCTCCTTTTTTTGGGCTGACAGGACGGGCAGTCGAATGATTCCGTCAATGATGTTGATTCCAGCGCATTGCGCCGGAATCCGAGTCATTGGATCGACTGTCTGGAATGCCAAAAAAGCCCGCCGGGTCCGGGACCGGGCGGGCTTTTGGAAAGGTGAGATCGCGATTACTTCTTCCAGTCCTTGATCCGGTCTTCGTGGGCTTTGAAGAGCTCGTCGGTGGAACCTTGGATGACGATCTTCTTGATGAGGTCTCCGCCTTTGATGGCATCGATGACGTCCTGCCCTTCGGTGGTTTCACCGAAGACGGTGTGTTTGCCGTCGAGGTGCGGAGTGGGGCAGTGGGTGATGAAGAACTGCGAGCCATTGGTGTTGGGTCCGGCGTTGGCCATTGAGAGGATGCCGGGTTTGTCGTGGCGGCGGTGGGCCTTGCACTCGCATTCAAACTTGTATCCCGGGTTGCCGGTTCCGGTGCCGAGGGGGCAGCCGCCCTGCACCATGAAGTTTGGAATGACGCGGTGAAAGCTCAAGCCGTTGTAGAACCCGCTCGAGGCGAGGTGCAGGAATGAGCAGACCGTGACGGGCGCGTCGTCGGGGAAAAGGGTGAGGTTGATGTCGCCCTTGTTGGTCTGGATGGTGATTTTAATGTCGTCCATGATGGCGACAACTTAACGCGAATCCTTCGTGTGAAAAGTCCCTTATCGGCAACCTTTGAGAAGATCGTCCACAAAGAGGGTGATATTCCTCATTGCGGTGGTGAACTCGGAGGGATTGAGCAGAGTCAATGTTTCGCGGGCTTCGGCGACGAGTTGGGAAGCGGTGTCGAGGGCATCAGCCATGGAGCCCTCGTATTCGGCGATGCCGACGAGGACGGGCAGGTCGAGAGGCTGCTGCTCAATGATGCGTTTGGAAAGTTGTTCGCGCTGTTTGGGATTGGCCCTTTCGAGGAGATTGAGGATGGGAAGAGTGAGCTTTCCCTTCTCAAGGTCGGTGCCGAGCGTCTTGCCGATCTGATCTTCGGAGCCGATGAGATCGACGACGTCGTCATAGATTTGGTAGGCGGTGCCGAGCTTCATGCCGTAGTCGAACATGGCATCGCTAATGGCCTTCGGGGTTCCGGAGATCATGGCGGAGAGCTGGCAGGCGGCGGCAAAAAGTGCGCCGGTCTTCATCTCGATCATCGTGAAGTAATCCTTCTTGGTGAGGTTGAGATCGAAACGACGCTGGGTTTGGAGAATTTCGCCCTGACAGACTTCACGCGAAGCCAGGCTGATGGCACGGCTCAAGGAGTGATCTTCGAATTCGGTCGAGAGTTTGAGAGCGTGGGAGAAGAGGGCGTCGCCAAGGAGGACGGCCAGGCCATTGCCCCATTTGGCATTGGCGGTGGGGACTTTTCGGCGTGATGAGGCGCCGTCGATAATATCATCATGGACCAAAGTGGCCATGTGGATGAGCTCGAGGATGACGCCAAGGTTGAGGTGGTCCTCATTGAGTTCTCCGGTGGCACCGCCGGTGACAATGGCGAGGGCGGGACGGATGCGTTTGCCGCGGGTTTCGCAGACATACTCCATGTAGGGCTCCACACCGGGATCGAAGTCACGGACTTGTTTTCGGATGCTGGACTCGATCTTCTCGATGTAGGGACGAATGAGATCGAAAGGGAACAGTTCCGGATTAACGGTTTGGCGATTGCTGGTCATCGACACGGGTGAACTTTCACTAAATACTGAAAATAGCAACTTTAATGAATGAAAAACCTTTTTTGACGCAGGTCAACCAGCGTGGAGCAGGGGGCTTGCCCTTCAATCAGTCCCCTAAGAATCAAGGAATACAATGATCCCGCCAGCCACAAAAGGCTCGCCAGTGACCCGAAAACCCATCTAAAAAAGGGGCCGTTCCACCTTCCATGACACGGAAATTCCATCCGGTTCGGGAATATTTGGATCGGGGACGTCGGAAATTATGATGAAAAGTAACCTTCCGGTGTAATCATGCGTAATCTTTGTAATTCACGCTCGGCAATATGCTGGCTAAAAATCCCAACGAAACTATGAAATTGAAAAAAATTCTTCTCCCCATGCTTGCGGGAGGATCGCTCATCCTTCCTTCCTGGGGGGAACCCGCTGCCCGGCTGATTCAGGCCGAGGCAAAAGAGGCCCCCTCCGCCGGAGCCGAACTCACGGTCGTTCCAGACTTCGACGTCGATGCGATGGCCAAAAAGCTGGGCTTTGCTGCTCACGTTTCCAAGAACACCGAGGGATATTTTTCCCTCATCGGTGGGTACGACATGTATGAGCGCTTTTTGAAGACCGAAGTCGGCAAGCTCGTTGTCGAAATGATGGCCGGACAGGGTGCCGACTTGAAAGAGATGGAGGAAGACGAAGATGTCGCCATGGTGAAAGCCATTTTTGGCGAGGAGATTTTTGCGGCCTTTGGTGATCAGTCAGGTGCCCAGGGAGTTCATCTCAATGCCATCAGCAAGTCTGCCAACTTCCACCAAATGAAGATGATGGTGAAGATGGCGGAGATGGCCGTTTCGGACAATGCCGATCCCGGAGAGATGCAAGGGCTCGCGATGGGGATGTTTGAGGCCATTCTGGGAGACCCCGAAGCGGGTATTCCGATTCTGGAGAAGGCCGAAATGCCACCTCTGACATTGGGTTTCAAAGTTTCCGATGCAGAGGCGCGCGAACAACTTTCCGAAATGATCATTGGTGGAATGCTTTCCCTCTTCGATCTGGATGAGGACGCTCCTTTTGATGAAATTGAGGTGGAGAAGGATGGCGTTCAACTTGCCGGGATGACGATCGTGGGGAAGAAACTCGCGGCTCTGGCCGACGAGGACACACGACAGGAAATGTCCGAGGTTTTCGGCTCCAGGGCGTCTGTTGATCGCTTTTTGAAGGCCGTTGAGGGAAAGAACCTCAACATCGCCTCAGGGGTGAAGGGCGACTACATCTTCATTTACCTGGGTGGTTCTCTTGACGGATTTAAGATCGTCAACAAACCATCGGAGTCTCTTCTCGCCAATAGCGGCATGAATTTCCTCAAGAACTACGTCGATAAAGACATTCGGATGCTGGTCTTTGGTGAGGAAGAAGCTCTCGATCAAATGACCAAGAACAACGAAGTGGTCTCTTCGATGGTCAACGGGCTCAAATCCGGTCTTTCGGAAGCGGACGCCTTTGGCGATACCCGTGACATCCAGGCGTTGCTGGGCCACGTGGCCAAAGTCGAAGGCACCCTCTTCGAGATGATGGATTATGACCGCCTTGGGGCCGTCGGTTTCCTCGAGGAAGGCTTTAAGCTCGAAAGCCATGGTGGCACGAACCTGCCAATGCTCGACACGACCAAATCGCACACCTTCGCTGGTTTGGGAGAGATGGAGGACGTCCTCTACTTTAGCAATACCCGCACGAACCCTGAGTTCACCGGCAAGCTTTATGAAATGCTGGATTCCCTCGGTGAAGCCGCCTACCTCATGGCCAGCCGCGTGGCGGATATGGACATCGATGATGGTGACTTCGGTGAATTCAAGGAAGGCTTCCAGATGTTCGATCAAATGGCAGCAGGAGACCTGAAGGAAATTTGGGGAGCCCTTTCCACTGATTGGGCCCAGGGAACCGGAGACGAAGGCGCGCTGATCATCGATACCAAAGGCACCATGCCTAAAGTTCCCGAAGTACCGGGTGCCATCATTGAAAAGGGGAGGATTCCCCGGATCGCCTATGTCACGCCTGTGACAGACCGGGCCAAGATGACGAAAGCGTGGACCCGCATTGAAAAGTCGATCACCAACATCCTGAAGACTGTCAAGGAGATGGATGGGCCTGAGATCCCAATGCAGGAGATTGATGACAATACCAAAGATGGCGTCACCTACTACAGCACCGCGATTCAGTTCTCCACCAAGGACGCCCGCCCCGTGGTGGGGATGACCGATGACCGTTTCTTCTTCTCGACTTCGCAAAAATTCATCGCCGAGTTGAACACGAAGATTGATGCCGGAGATGCTCCCGTTCGCAACGGAAGCTACACCCGGTTGAACCTTGCGGCTGCCCGCGGACTCGCCGACGATTGGGTGAAGTTGCTTCAGGAAAATGCCGATGAAATTTTCGAGAATGATTTCCAGAAGGATGACTTCAACGAGAATCTTCCGATGGTCAAGAAGTTCATCGAGGCCTTCGCCGATTTCGAAGAACTGACTTCGCACACCCGCAGGGAGGGCGGCGAGACCCGGGGTTCTGTTCACTTCAAGGTGAAGTAAAGTCATGCGGAAACGATCTTTCCCAAAGCCTCATCGGTTAACCCGATGAGGCTTTTTTTTCTCATGATATCGATCTTTCGCCTATGAAATCTGCTCGCCAGCAGGTTAGGGCGCGGGTAGGTTTATCCCAAGAAAATGAGCGAAATCTATGTAACCGAGACTGATGACGCCAAATTGGCCGTCACTTCCCAAGCCGTCAAAATGGCGGTTAAGCAGCAGCGCCGAAGGGAAAGTATTCAGTCTGCGGTCACGGCCCTTCTGGCATTTGGGGTGGTGATTGCCATTCTCGCCCTCATTGCGCTCATTCCCCTGAGCAAGGAGATTCCTCAAATCATCACCTATCAGGCGCCGGTGGAAGAAGAGGAGCCTCCGATCAAAATGAAGGAGCTCACGAATAATGCCCAGCCCAAGCCTCCGGGTGCCAGTTCTTCGATGGCGAAGGTGATCGCGGCCCAGGCCACCAGCCCGGTCGCGGTTCCGATCCCCGACACGCCCGTGCCCGATGGCTTGTTCGGCATGGAAGAGGACTTTGGGCCCGGTTTCGGAACCGGCGAAGGAGATGGAGACGGAGGAGGTGGATCCTCCTTCTTTGGAAGCCGCCGGAGTGGCCGGAATGTCGTTTTCTGTGTGGATTACTCGCTGTCCATGGAATCGGACGCCGAGGCTGGTGGAGGGACGCGGATTCAAGCACTGAAGAAAGAATTGGAGCGCTCCATCAAGGCTCTTCCGGCGAGCATGCAGGTTTCGGTGATCTTTTTCTCCACCACCGGCTGGACCATCGATACCAAGGGTCCCGATCATTACCAGAAAGGCTGGAAAGGAAATGGCAAGGTTCCGGCGGTCCCGTGGTATCCTGCCAGCCAACGACTGAAAGGAGTGGTGATCGACGCCGTCAAATCGATGCCCGCCAAGGGAGGGACCAATTGGTATCCGCCGCTCAAGATGGCTTTTTCAATGACTCCACGGCCCAATATCGTCTATCTGCTTTCCGACGGTGAGCCGACCGATGCAGAGTTTGTTTTGGCCGAGATGGATGAGATCAATCCGGATGGAGTCCCCATTGATACGATCGCGTTCGAGCTGCCGGGGACACCCGCGGCCCAGCTGATGATGATTGCCGAGGAGACCGGAGGTAAGTTCGTCATGATTCACAAAGGCAAGCGCCTGGTCGGGAGCAGTGCCGAGGAGATGACCAGTTCGGATCACGATTAATGAAAGCTGTTATTTTCGACATCGATGGCACCTTGACGGAGACCAATGCCCTTGATTCAAAGTGCTTCATTCAAACGGTTGGCGAGGTTCTTGGAGTCAAAGACTTCGATACCGACTGGAGCAATTATCAATTCGTGACCGACAGTGGAGTCGCCCAGGAAATTTCCCAGCGATACTGCGACCGGCCGATGAGCGGGAGTTTGATGAAGGCGTTTTACGGGCGTCTTTTTGATCTGCTGAGAGCACATCCTGATTCGTCATTTCAAGAGATCCCCGGGGCCCGGGATTTTGTCGAAAGGCTGAATGCCTCCTGCGATTTTGCGGTGGCGTTTGCGACCGGTGCCCATGGGGCTTCGGCATCACACAAGCTCCAGACCGCAGGCTTTGATATTGAAGGAATCCCCCTCGCAAGCTCTTCGGATGCGGTGGTTCGAGAGCATATCATGTTGCATGCGCTTGATTTGGCGGCGCAGCAACATCGGACGATTTTTGAAGAGGTCATCTACTTTGGCGATGCTTCATGGGATGTTGAAGCCACGACGAACCTGGGGTGGCGCCTTGTTGGAATTGGTGAGGGGATCGAAACAGAGCGGGTGTTCCACGATTATTCAGATCAAGATGCCATTCTTGAGATCCTCTGAAGAACCCTTCCCCAAGCGGAGGAGTTTCCGTTGGAGTAGAAAGAGGAGTTTTTTGGGATGATGATGGCGAGTGTCACCGTGACCGAAGTTCCAGTTGCGGGCGATCATCCATTGCTCTTCAAAAGAAAACCCCGTCCGGAACTGATTCCGCACGGGGTTTTGAGATTTTGAATGCGAGAGCTTATCCGCGAAGGAGTTGAACGGTGACTTTTTCCTCAACGGGAATTTCCAAAGTTTCGGCAAGGCCTTCCAAATCATCAAGGAGAGCTTTTTTACCGTTTTCGAAAAGATCATCGTCCATGGCGCGCACGAGATCGGCGGCGGTGTTGATGTCGTCGTAAACTTCGTCGGCGTCGTGGAAGTTATCGGTCGCAATCACTTTCATGATCGCCTTGTTTTCCTTGGTGTAACCTGCCGCGTCAGCTTCCTCTTCGGAAAGATCGCTGTCAGGGCAGAAAAGGTAGGGGAGAATATTGACTCCCTCCGCCTCCAAAAGGCGGGCAAGCTCTTCATAGACTTCCGCCAATTCCTCAAAGTAACCTTCGAGATCTTCGATCTCGGGCTCGCAAATGACACTAATACCGGTGGACATGGGGGGACGCTAGAATTGGAATTAGGATCAAAAAAGAAATTAGTACGGAAAAATTTTCACAAGGACCGGTTGTGAGAGCGGTGGCTCGAGCCGAAGGTGGGCCGAATAGGTGGCTTCGAGGAATTTTGGAAGGTCCAAAAGTGCCTCTTCGGTCATCTCTGCTTCGAAATTAAGTGAGATTTTTGCGGTATCTCCGCCCGCGATCATGGGTCCCCTGAGAGAGGCTCCCCCATCCAGAATTCCTTCGCCGAGGACTTCGACATTGAGATCGGTGGGATCGATCATCCCTGTTGAACGATTGTGCACCTCCACCGGGAGAGTCACGAGAACTGTGGTGTCCCGGATTTTCACCTCGGTCTCTTTCCAAAGCGGCCGGTATTGGCACCTCATGAAGTGGGAGTGGGTGTAGGCTCCGTGAAGCCACCATCCAAAGAAGATTCCAAGCCAGATCGTGAGGGAAAGAACGAGGGATCGATATGAAAGGGTCCAGAACAAAGGCGGGGGGGCCTTGGCCAGATCGGGATGGGATTTGAGAACTGCCGTGCCGAGATGGCAGCCGAGCAAGGTGGCGAAGGCCATTCCGAGGACCTCGGTGCAGACCAGAATGCCGATGGCGATGGTCGGGTCCAGAGACGCGGGAAGCTGCCTCTCGAGGAGGATGACGGGGCCAATGCAGAGGAAGCCAATGAGAGCGGTCCGCAGCGGGGCGCGGCGGAGGAGGATCCAAATGATCCCGTGAATCTTGCGGCCGCGGCGCTGAAAGAAGGGGGAGCAATGATCCAGCGCCATTGCGGCGACAAGATACCCGATCGAGAGTGCGGCTCCGAGAGTTGCCAGGGCATCGTGACCTTGGACCGCCAAATAGAGGCTCATGCCTTGGAGCAAGAGGTAAAGGGATGCGAGTTTGACTTCTTCCAGGCCTTGCCTCCAGAGCGGGGGTTGCGGTTGTTTGCCGAGTTCGGGAAAGCGTTCCTCTTCGTAGGTGGCGGAAAGTTTCTCTTTGAGTGGGAAAAGCGTCATGCCAATCACCACGATTCCGAGGCCGAAGCCGGTGGTCACCAGAAAGGCCCTGAGTTCATCCCGGAAAAGACGGTGAATGATGTCATCGACCGTGGATCGCCAAACTTCCGGAACGAGTTTGACCATCAGCCAAGCCTCGAGTTTCGGTCCATAATAAATGGCGAGATTGAGGAGTCCGCCCAAAACCAGCAAGGCCGAGAGGACATAAATGATGAACCAGTATTTGGTGAGGCCTCGTTTCACTGATCCCATGAAACAAAAATGTAGGTGAAGCGATCTCCGAGGTAGACGCGACCGTCGGCGACGTCGGATTCGTCAAGGTGGCTTTGGAAGTCTTTCAGCGATTCCCATTCATTTTGCCAGAACTCGGTATTTTCCATGGTGAGTTCGTGAATGAGATGGGGGTGGAGTGCCACCTTCAGCGGAATGACCAGGGGGAAGAGTGAATCGAGGCGGTTGAGATTGGAACTTGTTGGGAGGTCGGTGAGGTCAAGGGGCGCGAGGGTCGGGAAATCGGGGTGATTGATCACCGGGTCGGTGTCACGGATGGCTTTGACGAGTTTGACGTAGTTCAAGTCCTCGGCTTCGCGGGTGAATTCGTCCTCCGCCGTTTCGAAGAGGACCCGGAAAATTCCATGACCGTGCTTTTCAAAGTCCTCCCGCGACTGCTCGAGATCCCGAATACTTCCCCGGTTCATCACGATGAGATGTGAGGCACGGGGCGGGAGCTTTGGGGTTTCTCCCTCCCCGAGGATCCACCAGGAAGGATTTCCGTTCTCACCCAGGGTGGCTGAGATGATTTCCTCCCCGAGACCGTCCTGATCGTCGGTCCAGCCAAGGCTTGCGTCTCTGAAGGGAGAGCTTCCGCTGAGGCAGTAGAGCTCGTATTGGTCCTGATTCGGGAGTTTGCGAACCTGCCACTCGCAGTAGTCATCTGCCCGCAGGGTGATGTAGGGATGTTGGTCGTCCCGGGGTGTGCCGTCATCGAGCACCCGGGTGTAAGTCAGATTTTTATCATGGTGGTCCGGATAGTTGGGATCGGCACAGAAGATACCGTAAACGTCTTTTTTCTCTGGAATTCCGACGAATTTCCAGAGGCATGGATCATCCTTTCTCAGGATTGCTCCGGGAAGGTCATGCTGTTCGGAAAAGTCCCCCGAGAAGGTGAGTTCACGGAAGCGGTAGCGGCAACCATCGGCGAGGAAAAGACGACGCAGGCCCTCGAGCGGGTGAATTGAAGGCGGGGGAGGAGGGGGCGGCTCGTTGCGAATCTCTTCGACTTTTTCCTCAACGGTGGGAGGGGCTGTTTCGGCTTCGGCAGTGCCTGTGCCTTGTTTGGCTTTGACCTTCTGAAAAATGAACCACCCGCCGCCAGCGAGGACGAGGGTGCAAAGAACCATCATGATCCCCGGGCGGAAACGCCGGATGCCATTGTCGATGGGTTTGAGTTTGCTCATTTGATTCGTCGGATGGAGGAATTTGCCGAGTAGCAGAAAAAGATAAGGGCCAGAAGAGCTTGTGCAATCACGAGAATGAGAAGGGCCCAGAAATCGAGGCCGAACATTGAAGAAAATGCAAAGCGCGAAGAACCCAGTTGATCAAAAATGGAGGTGCCATGACGGGTCGAGGCGAGGAGGCTACCCCAAAAATTTCCCTGCTCAATCCAGGTGAAGCCGGAATAATCGACGCGCGCCAAATCGAGGCTGTGGAAGGGATGGGTGAGGGTGTTGTCATTGGCTTCTCCCGCGAAGCCGGTGGCATATTTGCTCAGAAGAACGTGCGGGAGAAGGACGATGGGCATGAGCGAAACCGCGCTGCGTTCCGACTTTGCAAAAGTGGAGAGAAGAAGACCGATCATCGCCCCTGAAAAGCAGACAAGCCCGAGCACCATGAGGTGGGAAACAAAATCGCGTGCGTCGAACCAGTCGGAAGCGGCCACGGCATCGGGGTCGATTTTGAAGAGCCAGACAAAGAACCAGGTCGTGCCACATAGAAGGAGGGTGCTGATCAGGACCATGAAGACGGCAAAAGCGGCCTTGGCGTGGAAATACGAAAACTTCCCGAGTCCGCTGAGTTCATCAATGGCGTAAAGGGAGCGGCTTGAAACGATCTCGCGGATGGTGAGTGACATCCCGATCCAAAGGGCCGCGATGGTCAGGAAAAAATTGATGAAGCGAGGGCTGTTGCCGTCGTGGAGGGATTGGGTGAAAACGATGAGTCCGGCGAGAAGAACGGGGAGGGCAATGGTCACGCGGGCGGCTCCGTAGTCGCGAAAGGATTGCCGGGCGGAGCGGCGGAAGACGGCGCCGAAATGGCGGGAATTCCACCAGTCCCGGCTCCTGGCGGTGGAGTCGGTGTAATCGCATGTTTTGATTTCTCCCAATGGAGTGGATTGCTCGAAAAGTTCGGATTCGGGAATTTTTCGGAGGAGGCGGGCGACATCGTGGTGGTCTGCTTTGATGCGACCACCTTGTTCCATGACAAGCATGCGATCGCAAACAGCCAGGGTTCCGGGAAGGTGGCTGGTGGTGACGATGGTGAGATGGTGAGCATCGCAAAGATCGCGCAAAAGCTGCATCACTTCGATGGCGACCGGTAGATCGAGCCCGCTTGTGGGTTCGTCCAGAAGAAGAATGCGGGGCTCCGAGCACAAGGCCCGTGCGAGAGAGAGGCGTCGCTTCTCTCCGCCGGAGATTTTGGCCACCGGTTTGTCGAGAAACCCGGAGGGCAGCCCGACGGAATCGAGAAGGGTGGCTGGATCGGCATCGTGGCCTGAAAATGTCAGGGCTTCTTCAAGGATTTCGTTGACCTTGGCGGATTCAGAGAAAAGGTCTTGCTGGGGGACATACGAGAGGATTTCCAGAAGTGATTGATGGTTTCCTCCCGAGATACGGGTGGCCTTGTCACCTTCGATGATGCTGACGATGCCCAGGTCGCCGTTTTTTAGACTTGGCGGGCGCAGGCCGAGGGTTCGGAGCAGGGTTGTTTTTCCTGCGCCACTTGGGCCGATGAGGCCGATCAGCGAGCCCGCCTCAATACGCAGGGAGAGGTCATCGAGGATGGCGCTTCCTTTCCCGCGAATGGTGAGCCCTTCGACCTGCAAGCCAACTGCGTCCTCTTTCATCGCGTCGTCTTTTCGTCCACAACGGGCTTGCGGGCCTCGGTTGGATCCTTGGTGGAGAAGCCCTTGATGATGACGCGGTAGCTCGGTTCGGATTTAAACTTTTCTTCGAAGAGAACGTGGTCGGTGCTTTTCCTCTCCAGGGACACGGCCCCGGTGAGGTTGCCCTCAACAATGGTGTGGGTCCCCAAATCGTAGTAAAGTGAACCGCGCGCGGCCCAAGTGCCGAGGACTTGTTTTTTGTCGCTGGTCCCCGAGAAGACGACCTTGCCTTTCACGATTTTAAGGCGGGTCTCATTGCCGTAGGTGGAATCTCTTTTGAAGGTGAGAGTGCCGCTAACGTCCAGATCTCCGCTTGGCGCGAGAAGGTGGGCGATCGTTTTGACATCGACATCCCATTCCTCCGGTCCCTCGGGATCAGTATCGGGGAGGAGGTAGGCTTCGCTGTAGACCGAGAAGTTCTTCACGCGTCCTTCCTGCTCTTTGGAGAGGGTGGCCTTGGTTTGGAAATCGACGAGTCCTTCGCCGGCTTCGTAGGTGTAGTCGGCGGTGAGGCCCTCGTAGGCCTCGAGAGGTTGGAGCTTGGCTTCGAGGAGGTGGTTTTCAATGCCCTTGCCTGTGAGGGCGGTGACCGCAAAGTTAATTCGTGAGAGGATTTTTTGGCGGTTTTCTTCGCTGCGAAGCCATTCCGTGGCCCGATCGGTCGCGATGTCGGCGGCCACTCCGCTGGGTCCGGAGAAGAGGATTTTTTTGGCCGCTTTTGCGACAATGCCGACGGCCGGGGGAAGATCGAGTTTGGCGTCGTCGAGATCGAGACGAACTTCCAGATCGCGGGCTTTGAGGATTTCGATCCCGACCACCACTTCGGTGTGGTCCTTGTTGACCGACTTCACCTCGCGGATGAAGTCAATTTCCCCTTCGTGGACGAGGGTGACTTTTTTCTCGAGGCCCCAATCCTGGTCTTCGATCTGTCCCTGAACGGTGGAGGTGACGATGGTGCGATAGAACATGCCTTCCTCATAGCGGGAAAGTTGTTCGGAAGTGAGGGTTTGGTCGTCAGCGCCACCATCCCGGAAGATGAGAAAGACGGCGGCACCCAGCGCAATGACAAGGACGCCGATGACGGAAATAAGTTTGGTTTTAGGGGACATGACAGGAGCACTATGAATAGGGGAAACCGTCCTGGCCTCTTACAAAAAAGAGGGATCTTTGCAGTCTAGGTTCCCGTGAGAGCCTCCAGATCGGCCTGGACGGTGATCTTGGGATTGAGCTGCGTGTTTTCCACGAGGGTGGTGCCTTGCCCGAGGATCTGAAGGGCGGAGACCTCATCGGTGATTTGGGCATCGCCGGAAGAGATGTTTTGGTAAGCCCGACGGATGAGTTTTTTGGAAAAAATTTGGGGTGTTTCCATGATCCAGAGGTCATCGCGGGAGACGGATTCGGTGGTGACGCCATCAGGGGTGGCTCGTTTCAGGGTTTCGGTGACACGGCGGGCGAGGCTGGCGGCACCGGTTTTTTCCGAGGCGGCGAAGGTTGCGAGAATCGAAGGGGCGGAGACCATGGGGCGGGCGCCATCGTGAATGGCGACATGGGTGATGTCGTCATCGAGAGCGGCAAGGCCGGCGGCCACGGAATCAGATCTTTCCTTTCCCCCGTCCACCCGGGTGAGTTTCCCCCCCAGATCGGTCAGCCATTCGAAGCGTTCCGATGGGGTGACGACAATGACCTGGGTGATTTCCCGAAGTGAGGAAAAGGCCCGGGTGCTGTGCCAGAGGACGGGCTTGCCGTCGATGGGGGCGGCGAGTTTGTCGAAGCCCATTCGACGGCTGGAGCCCGAGGCTACGATGATAGCGCCGTAGGCCATTTTTAGCTGAGATGCTTCATGACCTCTTGTGAGAGGGTCTTGCCATCCGCGCGACCGGCGACTTTAGCCTGCACGATAGCCATGACCTTGCCCATGTCGGCGCGAGTGGTGGCCCCGGTTTCGGCAACGGCATCAGTGACGATGGCGGAGATATCTTGGGCGCTCATGGCGGCGGGAAGGTATTTTTCGAGGACGGTGATTTCGACCTTCTCGTTTTCAGCGAGTTCGGGTCGGTCGGCTTTTTCGAACTGCTCGATGGAATCCTGACGCTGTTTGATTTGCTTGCGGACGATGGCGAGGGCGTCGGCATCGGAGATGACGTTGTCCTTGTTGCCTGATTCGATGGCAGCATTGGTGAGGGCGGTTTTGAGAGCGCGGAGGGTGGTGAGAGCCACGGTGTCCCTGGCTTTCATCGCGGTCTTCAGGTGGTCCATTACGGTTTCGGCAAAAGTGCTCATGGGTGGGGTTGTGGAGGGATTTTCAACTTCGTGCAAGCACGGGTCTTGCGGGAGGGGAGGATTGTGATATCGATACGGCGTGAAAAAGCAGGGCATCGGAGGGTTTCTCTATCTCGCATTTATTGGATTGGCCCTTGCGATCATTGGTGGCGTGTTTGTGGCGATCCTGTGGCGGGGCTACTCCAGAGCGAAGGAGACGCGGGAGTGGCCGAAGGTGCCGGCGGTGGTTGTGGTGTCGCAGGTGGGGGAGCGTCAACTGGGGAGGGATGTGCCCAAAGAGTATACCCATGAACTGATTTACGAGTATCGGATTGATGGTGAATTTTATCGGTCGGAAAAGCTAAAACGCCGGGAAAATCCCTTCTTCAAGGAGAAAGCGAAGGTGGCTCCGGAAGCGGGGCGTTTTCCGGTGGGGAGTAAATTGGAAGCCTTTGTGAATCCGAATGATCCCAAGGAAGCTGTGGTGGAGCACGAGACGAAGGCGCCGGGGTATTCGATCTGGTTTCCGGGGTTGTTCCTGGTGGGTGGTTTGGGGGTTTTTGTGCGAGCCGTTTCAAAAATGTTAAGAAAAGCGGAGGGTTGAAAGTTTTTTTTAGAGGGTGCAGGTAGGTTTTGTTGATGAATTTCATAATCTTGTCGGTTTTATTGATCATCGGGAATCTTTTTGGTCAGGCCACAGCTGATGAAGCGAAGCTTTCGGCCCATCAACTTTCGGATTGGAAATTTGGAGAAACTCTCTTTGGCGAAAAGGTGGCTCCTGTTTCCCTTGAAGGCAAGGTGGTCGTCCTGGTGTATTGGGACGTCAAATGTGGGTCGTGCCTTAAATCAATTTCCCATATCGCAGCCATTGATAAAAAGCTTCGGAGCAAAGGAGTTCGGGTGATTGGTGCAGAGGCCTATCGATCGGGGAAGGAGCAGATTGCCAGGGTTGTGAAATCACATCACGTTGGCTTTAGTATCACTGACGGAGTGACAGGGCCGCTTTCCATTTCCGGCCTTCCCCATGCGGTGGTATTTGGCGCTGATGGAAGGGGGCTTTTTAGCGGGCATCCAAACGACGAGTCCTTTGAAGGAACTATCAGGAATGCTCTTTCCGGAGTGAAGAAAAGTGAGAGTGTCGTGGTAAAAGCGGCGAATTCCCTTTTGGTGGCTGAGCGGACATGGACGAATCGTGAAGACAAACCCCTCGTGGCGGCCGTAGTTCGCTTGGAGGGAGAGAATGTGATCTTTAGACTCAAGGGGGGCGGTGAAGTGCCATACGCCCTGAGCAAGTTGGCTGATGATGATCAAAATTTGATCAAGGAAAGTGCGGGTAACTGATCGCAGTTCTGACTCGACTTATTTTTCAAATGCATAGCTCTTGACCCTTGGAGTTTTTTTTATTTTGCTCGCTGCGTGAGGAATATTTTTTTATTAATTTCCCTGAGTCTTCCCGTTCAGGCGCTCATCATCAAAGTCGACTATCGTTTTGACACCAATGGCTTCTTTACCCCGGAAGCCAGGGTTGCTATGGAGGCAGCGGCAGCCCGATGGAGCAGAGTGATCGACCAAACTCTCCTCCCGGTAAATTTAGTGGACAATGAATACCAGGATCATCGTTTTAAGCTTTTCCATCCATCGTCGGGCGAAATTTATGAATTGAGCGCCGCTGCAAGTGAAGCCTCAGACTTTATTGTGACGAGATTTAGCCAGCCTGCCGCCGATGAATATCTGGGTGGGTTCACGCTGGAAGAAGATGAATGGGTTCTTTTTGTTGGGTCCAGACCTCTTGCCGAGGCTGCCCGGGGTGGCCCGCTTGCCGCTGGAATTAATACGGCTGATGTTTTTGATAATCCAAAAAGTTTTATCAACCGCGGCTTCAATAAGGGGCGGGAGTCTTTGACGGTTTTCGGAGGATCGATCTCGTTTAATCTGAACGGGGGATGGAATTTCAACCTCGCGAAACCAGGCGGGTTGGATTTTTACACGATTGCCCTCCACGAAATTGGTCACGGCCTTGGTCTCAATGCCAAAATTTCCGAAGAGTGGACGGACCTCGTCTCTGAGGAGGGGGAGTTCACGGGAACCAACGCAATTTCAGCGTATCAGAGAGATACGGGTGAGGCTGTCAAGTCCCTTAAAATCGTCAGTGAGTCAGCTTACAACTACCACTGGGCGGACGATGTCTATGATTCGATCATTTTTCCATTGGGTGAGCCCAACTATATTGGAACTTTAGGGCCTGGTAAGCTTCAGGATCTTCTCATGGAGCCCGTGGCCACATTCAGTTCGGTCTTAAGTCGGTTTGAGATTACCAATGTGGACGTGGGTGGGTTGCAGGATATCGGTTGGAGTGTGATCACCGGGGATCCGCCGGAAGGGCCGGAGATCCCTCTGGAATTTTCCCGCTCCGCTGAAGGGGGGCTGGCATTGAATATTCCTACCGAGGCTGGTGCGGTATATACGATTCAAACTTCGATCGATGGATTCAATTGGTTGGACGTGAGTCCTCCGGTGATCGGTGATGGCACCAGTTTTTCTTGGACTGATGGACAGGAGGGCTTCATCGATTCTTTTGGCCCCGCTTCCGGGCTTGAAGGGAAATTCTATCGGATTCGTATGAAATAATTTGAGCGAAGGGCACCGGGAGAAGTTCGAGGCATCGGTGAAGCATCGGCTCGCGATTTTAAAGTCACATTCCGGGAATTTTGAACTGGGTCGGTTCCGGGCTTGCCAAGGTTGGTTGTCTGTCAAAGACTCCGCCTGCTTTTAGGAATGAAAAGCCTCCGTGGCGGAATTGGTAGACGCTGTGGATTTAAAATCCATTGATCCTAGATCGTGCGGGTTCGATTCCCGCCGGAGGTATTTCCTTCTTTCCTACCATCTGTTTTGTCGATGCTGGATGTGGTTTTATCGATTGGTCAGGGCCGGGGGGATCGCTTTGATGAGGGGATGTATCGCAGGGATCCCGAGAACGATGACTTGCGGGGGACTCAAGCGGCGGCGCATCGTTCGACGGTGAGGCATTTCGAGCCCTTGTTCAGCCATCGTTATGAGAAAGTGAGGACTCGCTCCCAAAGTCTTGCCGAGATTGTGCGCTTGAATGGGAAGGCTCGGCGAGGTGAGGTTTTTTGGTCCGGGGGGAGAGTGAAAGCTACCTCTTTTCCAGACCGAATCACCCGTTTTACAACGACACTTCTTATTGGATTGTTCCGATTCCAGGAGAATTCATCAAAGGGCACGCGGGCCACTGGAATCATAGTTTCATCGGTCTGATGACGGCGATGACGAATTGAGAATGGGGCCGGGGGCCGGGAGCTTCACTGCCGCAGGCCGAGGATGGCTTCGATATCGAGCTTCTCAAGTTGCTCATCCGAGAAAATCCCGCGGATTCTTTTTTGCACTTCTTTGTTTCGGAGAAGGCCGGCGTAGTTGCCTTGGTCGTAGGCTTCCTGAATCGCGGGGTCGACCGGAACGGCGTCGTAAATTATCTCACCGCTTTGTTGTGCGGTGACCTGGGCATACTTCTCTTTGTTTTCTTGAACGATGGCGAGTTTGGTGGCGGTGGTTTCCATCGGATCGTTCAGAAAGTCGATTTTTTGGTGCCATTGGCCGATCTCGCTTTCGTCGACCCACTTTTTGAGTTTGGCCCAGGTGGGTTCCTTGCTGGAGGTGTCGATTTTTCCAGTGACGTAGTTTTTGAGCCGTTCGAGCTCGGACATGGTTCCGGCGTAGCGAACTCCGGTCAGCATGAAGTAGGCGAAGCCAAGTCCCAGAAGGAGCCCGAAAGTCCCTCCGGGTAGTCCGAAACCACCGGTGCGAGCCTGGCTGCCTTCACCGCTCTTTCCGGAGAGGAAGCCGAGGACCTTCCGGATAACGATGACCGTGAGAATGAAGGTGATGACCCCGATGGCGGCGGACATCCAGGGTTCGGGTTGGGCCACGGCTTTTTTGGCGATGGCGAAGCCGTTGTTGTAAGCCCAGAGGCCGGCGAGGGTGCCGAGAGCGAGTGAGATGAGATTAAAGAAGAACTTCACGAAGTTCTTCAGGAATCCAAGGGCGGTAAAGAGGGCAAGAATGATGCCAACGATGGTGTTGGGCGGGAGTTGGTCCATGGCTGGGAAAAGCTGCCATGGTTGCAGGATGAGGGAAATTGAAATTTGTTTTGAAAGCCCCGTGAAGGCCGATCAAAAAGAAGTCGCCGTCACTCTCCGCAAAATGCGCGGTGTCGCAGAAGGTGATCGCAGAGGATGAGGTTGGTCATGGCCTCGACGATGGGGACGGCGCGGGGGAGGACGCAGGCATCGTGGCGTCCCCGGCCTTTGAGCTCGGTGTCTTTCTTATCTTTGGAGACGGTGGGCTGGGAGGACATGATGGTGGCGGTGGGCTTGAAGGCGACCCGGAAGAGGATGGGCTCTCCGTTTGAGATGCCGCCCTGGACGCCGCCGGAGTTGTTGGTCTTGGTGCGGACTTTTTCGCCCTCCATGAAGAAGTGGTCGTTGTGCTCGGAGCCTTTCAAAGTGGTGCCGGCGAATCCGGAGCCGATTTCAAATCCCTTGGTCGCGGGGATGGAGAGCATGGCTTTGGCGAGCTCGGCTTCGAGGCGGTCGAAGACGGGTTCACCCAGTCCGGGAGGACAACCACGGACGACGCATTCGATGGTGCCGCCGATGGAGTTTCCTTCCGAGCGGACTTCCTTAATGCGGGTGATCATGGCTTCGGCCGCGACGGGATCGCCGGTGCGGACGATGTTTGCTTCGATGTCGGCTGAGGTGACGGTGAGCGGGTCGACATTGGCCGGGATGTCCTGGACGGTTTTGACCCATGCGAGGGTTTCGAGGTCCGGACAGAAATGTTGGAGGACTTTCTTGGCGATGGCGGCGGCGGCGACGCGGCCGATGGTCTCGCGGGCGGAGGAACGTCCGCCGCCCTGGGGATTGCGGGTGCCGTATTTGGCATCGTAGGTGTAGTCGGCGTGGGAGGGGCGGTATTTATCAACCATCTCGGAGTAGGCCTCGGGACGGTGGTCCTTATTCCGGACGAGAATGGCGATGGGGGAGCCGAGGGTTTTTCCTTCAAAGGTGCCGGAGAGGATTTCACAGTGATCGGCTTCGTTGCGAGGAGTGGTGACTTCGGATTGGCCGGGGCGGCGGCGGTCGAGTTCGATTTGGAGGTCGGCTTCGGAGAGCGGGATGAGGGGAGGGCAGCCATCAATGATGACGCCGACGCCTCCGCCGTGGGATTCGCCGAAGGTGGAAATGCGGAAAAGTTGGCCGAGCTGGCTGGACATGCGCGGGACTTTAGCAGGGGATTTTTTTCGGGCAAGTGCGGGGCTATCTTGGTAGGAGAGAATTGGAAAGCTGGTGGAAGGCCTTGCTGTTGGCGATTGGCTTTTAGCGGTTGGCTTTTGGCTGACTTGAGCGTTCCGCGTAGGATTTGACCGGCTTCGTTTCCGGCCTGAAGAGGTTGGCCATCGACTCCGTAGATGAGGACGACTTTGAAGAGCCCTTGGTCGAGGCCCTGTTGCATGAGGTCTTCTGCCGAGAGTGCGAGGTGGCCGCTACGTTTCGTGAGCTCAAGTTGCCAGGGGCCGATTCCGTGGAAGGAGCGGTAGACGACTTCGGTGCAGGCGAGGCGCTCGGATTTTCGAAAGTCAAAAATGAAATCGTAGAGCTTCCCTTCATGCGTGAGCGCGCGTGTGAGTGCTTCCTTGAGTTCATCACAAGAGACCTGGGGGCGGAGGACGACGAAGGCGTCGACGGCAAGGGTTTCACTGAGGCGGCGGAGTTTGACGCCATCTTTTTTTGCTTCGAGGACTGTGGTGAGATCGTCGCCTTGGTTGGGGACGCCGAGGTCACGGCGTTCGGCGGGGCGACCGATGTAAAGCGCGGCATGCGGCCAGAAGCCCGGGAGGAAAAGATTACTGAGGGCATCGTCATGACGAGTCACGAAAACGTCGCCGGGTTTCAAAAGCTCCCGGATTTCTTCGCGCACTTCGTCGGTCACTCGTTTTACCGAACCTGGTGGTTTGATAAAGGGCTGCTTCATTTCGGCGATGGCCGAGCCACTGAGCCGGAAGAGATGAAACATGACCTTGGTGTAACCGGAGCTGGTACGGCGGTTGAGTGAATACAGCCGGTAGTTGATGGCGGCAGCCCAGAGGGAACGTTTGCGGTTGTCGAAATGGGGTTCCTCGTTTTCGAGCCAGGGGATGAGTTCTTCCAGGCCAGACCCCGTGAGCGTGTCATGAATGGTGCTACGATGGGTTTCGTAGAATTTCTTAGCCTGTCGATACCGCCAAATCAAGTTTGGTGAGCTAAGGCTCCGGTAGACGGTGGTGAAGGTTTTGCGAGGGAGACCGTATCGTGGCTCTGCTTCGTCAAGCTTGGCCCAGACCACCGGCCGTTCTTTGGCCAGCTCATTAAGTAGCTTGCACTGCGCATCAGCATTGAAGCGGCGCAGAAGGCGAGGCTGAAGATTCGGAGATCTTCGCCTTTTAAGTGAGGTTGGAGGTCGCGCACCATTTGCCACAGAGTGGAGCGGGCACCGAGGTATTGGCGGTAAACCACCCGAAGTCGTTCGTCTTCATCGGGAAGATAATAGCCGCGAGCCTGCGCGGCATTGGCATCGGCCAATTCGGAGCCGAGTTTTTCGCGTCGAGGCAGGGCCGGACGAACGCCTTGCAAAATGCGCCATGCTGAATCGATTGCTACGTGTGACATCTTGAAAACATTCCTGAAGTCCCATCGTATGGTCAATCACGGCTCTCTAACAGAAATGAATCAAGCAATGATCAGGGCTGGGCGTTCATCATAAAAAGTAGGGGCTCGTCAACCCCTATAAATAAAGGGATTCAGGCTTATTTTAGCTTTACAAAGTATCGGGCTGGCAGATGATTACTCCGCTATGAATAAAGGTGAACTCATCGAATCCGTCCAGAAAGCCCTCGGAAAAGAAGCAACCAAACGCTCTGCAGAAGATGCGCTTGCAGCTGTTCTCGACTCCATTGCCAAAGGTGTGAAGAAAGACAAGAAGGTCCAAATCATTGGATTCGGAACTTTCGAAGTTAAGAAGCGCGCAGCCCGTATGGGTCGTAACCCCAAGACTGGCGAAGCCATGAAGATTGGTGCTTCCAAGTCCGTTGGCTTCAAGCCGTCTTCGACTCTTAAAAAGTCCCTCTAAGCTCCCTGCCAGGTCCTTAGACTTCATTATTTAGGACAAATCCAGCCCGGTGGCCTCATAAGGCGACCGGGCTTTTTGTTTCCCCTCGTAATCTGGCAAGCCCGCCGTAAGCTGCAAAAATACTTTACCCCTGATGCCCTCCAGCACTGTTGAAAATTACCTCAAAGCGATATGGAACCTGCAAGGTCAGGGGAAAAAGGGGGAGCTGGTGGCGATTGGCCGGGTTGCGGAAAAGCTCTCGGTGACGCCGGGGACAGCCACCACAATGATGAACCAGTTGCTGAAGAAGGGGCTGGTTGAGTATACGCCGCGCCGCGGAGTGGTTTTAAACGATGACGGGAGGAAGGCTGCGATGCGGGTGTTGCGGCGTCATCGACTGGTGGAAACCTTTTTGGTTGAAATTATGAAGCTCGATTGGGCGGAGGTTCATGAAGATGCCGAGGTTTTGGAGCATGTGATTTCCGACCGGCTTCTGGAGCGAATGGATGAAATGCTCAATCACCCTACCCATGATCCGCATGGGGCGCCCATTCCCGGAGAAGACGGACAGCTGGCCCCCGACGGGACGGCTGTTTTGGCCGATTGTCCGCTTGGTTCCTATATTTTGAAGCGGGTGCGGGAAGACCAGCCATCTTTTCTCCAGTGGTTGGCGGGGCTTGATCTTGTGCCCGGGACCAAATTGATCCTTGCCGAAAGAAACCTTGAAGCTGACACCCTGACTCTTAACCTGCCCAATCAAGAGACTTCGGTCCAAATTTCCCTTCCAGCTGCAAAATCTCTTCTTGTGGTCGATTCCTGATTCTTGTTTTCAGGACCCGGGATGGGACTTTTTCCTTTTCCTGAGGGTCTTAAACCGCTTCGCTGGAACCACCTACGATCATGAAAACATCTTTAACCCTCCTTCTACTGGCTCTGACGACCGCTCTTGGTCTGTCCCAGGTCAGCGTTGCGATCAAAGTTGATCGCCGCCAATATCTCGCTCACGAGCCGGTTACGGCGGTGGTGACCATTACGAATCGCAGTGGCCGTGAACTCAATTTTGTGAGTCGGGCCGAGGGCACGATTGCCCATAGCTGGCTTGATTTCAGCGTTCGGGATGCCTCCGGCCGCGGGTTGCAGAAGCGCCATAACAAGGTTTTTCAGAAAGCAGTGATCCCGGCAGGTCGAAGTATGTCACGCCGGGTCAATCTCAGCGGCATGTTTAACTTAACGAAGGTCAGCAATTTTGCGGTGACTTCTCACGTCCGCCAGCCGGGGATTGACGAGGAAAGCTACAATTCCAACTCGGGTCACTTCACCGTTGGGGGAGGGCATAAAATTTACAGCCAGCCGTTTGGGGTTCCAAATACCCGGTTTCCCAAGCGGGAATACAATGTGGTGACCTTTAATGATGGTAAAAAGACCTCCATTTACGCCCAAGTGATGGATAAGAATTCGGGGGTCTCGCTCTCGACATTCCGTATGAGCGACTACCTTTCGTTTGTGAAGCCACGCATGGCGTTAGATAGGGAAAACCAGCTGCATGTTCTTTACCTTGCCAACCCCGAAGTTTTTGTGCATGCAACTGTCAATCAAGACGGTGCCCACCTTGATACCAAATATTTCAAGCGAGCCAGTGGTCGCAAACCCCGGTTTGTGGCTTTTTCCGACGGAAAAGTTGCGGTATCCGGGGCCATCCCTTTTGACCCAAAGGCAGAAGCCCAACAAGTTCAGAAAGCGCGAAAATCTTCTGAAAGACCTCAATAATTCACGAAACTCCCCAAAAAAAACCATCTTAATAGTTGAAGTTTTTTAAAAATTAAGCTATCCGAAATTCTTACTCACATGAAATTCCTTCTTACTACCCTCATTTTACTGTCCGCCACCCTTCTGCAATCCACCGCCGGATCCTTCAGCACTGTCGTCATTGATGCCGGACACGGCGGACGAGACAATGGAGGCAGCTATGGAAAAGTTTACGAAAAGTGGCTTGCTCTCGATACCGCAATGCGGGTTGAGAAGAAATTGAAAGCAAAGGGTTTCAAGACGGTGATGACCCGTCGGAGTGACACTTTCATTACTCTTCCGGGCCGTGCCAAAATTGGGAATCGCTACCCCAATTCGATTTTTGTCAGCATCCACTACAATTTCACCTGGAAGAGTAATGTTTCCGGTCTTGAGACCTTCTACTGCTCTTCCCGCTCCCAGCCTCTCGCGGCCGCGGTTCAAAAAGGAATGCTCAATGAGGTCAAATCGGTGAACCGGGGAGTCAAGTATGCCCGTTACTACGTCATTCGCCATGCCCAGAATCCTGCCATTCTGGTGGAAGGTGGCTTTGTTTCCAATTCGAGGGAGAGAGGTCGCACCAAGGAAGGCTGGTATCGTGAGGCAATCGCCACCGGCATTGTCAAAGGGATTTCCGAGTATAAGAGTCTTCGCCGTCGCGGCACAGTTCACTAACAAGTGGCTGAAACACCCATGTCCGTTGATTGGAGCGAACGTTACCGGACCGGCGAGACGCCATGGGAAAAAGGGGAGCCCCATCCGGAGCTCTCTTTTCTGTTGTCCGGGCATCGCGGCTTGATGACGGAAGCACGGTCGGTTCTCGTTCCAGGATGTGGCTTCGGGCATGACGCCCACTTGATTAGTTCGGTGACCCGGGGGGAAGTGTTGGGCCTTGATCTGGCGGAGGAGGCCATTGATGAGGCGGGTTCCCGCTATTCCGGTGAGGGACTTGCGTGGACGACCGGGGATCTCTTCCAGTGGGAGGGAACTTATGACCTTGTCTTTGAGCACACTTGTTTTTGCGCGATCCCGGTGGCGCGACGGCCGGACTATGTCTCGACAATGGCTCGATTGATTCCGGCGGGAGGACATTTGCTGGGAATTTTTTTCCTCAATCCTGATCACGAAGGAGAGGAGGGCCCCCCGTTTGGGGTGACGCTTGATGAACTCAAGGGATTCTTTGGAGGAACTTTTGAAATGATCTGGTCACAGCCGCCTTCGAAGACTTTTGAGGGCCGCAAAGGTGATGGCCGTGAGCTCTCGATTCTATGGAGGAGGGTGCCGGAGAGGATGGAGAAGCGCTGACGATCCCCAAACCGGTCAATGAATGGAGGTGTGGAAAGCGCGGCATTTTCTCATCGAAAACGGTCGCTGATGGTTGATTTATGTCGGGGGCTAAAGTGATGCTTTGATTTCCTTCGGAAAGTCAGTGATGGGGGTGAGCCGGATGTTCCGATAGCAGACCTCGGCCGCTTCGGATTGGATCTGAATTTGACCTTTGGTGAGCGGACCTTCTCCTTGCGGGGTATTTTGGCGGGTGTTGAGAAGGACCATGTTGATGTGGCCATTAACAACGTAAACCATTTTGTCAGCGATCGTGTAGATCTCGACAGTGTTCCATTCGCCGTGGGGTTTTTCCTCCGAGGTGCCGTGTTGGGCGTCGCCACCGATCGTGCGGACGGGAGCTCCGGGTTGGTAGACGGGGCGTTTGGAGTCCTTTGGAATGATGGCGGGGAGATCGGCTTTGGTGCCGGCAATGGCGTAGAAGTCGCCAACGTCTTTTTCCTGAATCTGGCATTCGAGGCAGCGTTTCCAAACGTTCCAGAAGGCTCCGTGCGGCCCGACGCAGTGGAGGAGGAGACCGGAGCCGCGCTGGCGTTTGAGGCGGGGTGCCCACTTTTTGTCGCCCCATTTGAACTGGAGACTAAGGTGATAGTTTTCGAATTCTTCCTTGGTGGTGAGCCCGCCGTAGATCTGTCCCGTGATTTTCAGGACGGGTTGCCCGTTTTCTTCAATCACTGAAAAGACACCGAGGGGATCATTGTTGAAGCCGAGAGGAGTGCCCAGGGTGCAGTCTTCGCTGTCACTTTGAGGGAGGCCTGGGATTTTGACTGTTTTGTGGGGGATGCCCATCCAGACGTTCCAATGCGAGAGTTCCCGGTCGAGGAGGTCGATCGTTTGCTTGGATGACTGCCCGAAGGCGATACCGGAGAGTGTGATGAAGATGACGAGGAATTTCATAAGAAGGGGGGAGGGAAAAGAGCTGGTCGCAAAGGTTGTCGCCACCATCGCGAAGTTCCCCGGGTGGCGGGAATCATTCCTTTTATCAAAAAGAGAAGGGAGATGTTTAGGAAACAGCCGGGACCGGTTTGCTCTTCCAGGCAAGGGGAGCCGTTCGTGTCGCGAAAAGGTAGAGGGCGCTGAAGAGGCCTTGAGCGAGGAGGGCGTTGCGGAAAAAGACCCAGGTCGGAATGGCGAATTGGGGGAGTCCGACAGTGAGTGCCTGGATCCAGGTGGCGAAGGACTTGCTTGTGTAGAGGGGGTCGGAGACCCAGCTCAGGGTGTTTGTGACAAGATAAAAGACCAAGGCACCGGCGAGAGAGCCGAGGAAGATCTTCCCGGGTTGGGCGTTTTTGAAGAGCCTGGCCAGGGCAATCATGGCGGCGAAGCCAATTACGGGAACGAGCATTTGGGCGGTCCAATCGTAGCCTTGGGCGGCGTTGGTGGGCCCGTAGCTGATGAGCCAGGCGACAGCGGGGAGAATGAGGCCACGCCATCCAAAAAGGACCATGCCGCAGAAGAAGAGGGCGCCGAAGGGCTGGAAATTAACGAGAGAGTCGGGTGTCATCGTGCCAAGAACACGGGCGATGCCGAGAACGATGACAAAGACGATGAAGGGAAGTGCGCGTTGCATGGATTGTTTTTAGCGGAAGACAGGGGAATTTAAAATTCCAGAGTTTGCATTCTTTTGAGGGAGCATTTTGAGGTTAGGTTTCAGGCATGACGTTTTTAAAAGGGATTTTGGGGGGGCTCCTGATGACGATGCTTGGGCTGGCGGGGGAGCGACCCAATGTCGTGGTGTTCCTCTCGGATGACCAGGGCTGGGGGGATTTGAGCCATTCGGGGAACAAGGATTTGAGGACGCCGAATATCGACTCGCTGGCACGCGACGGAGTCAGCTTTGATCGTTTCTTTGTTTGTCCGGTGTGCTCGCCGACACGGGCGGAGTTTTTGACGGGGCGGTATCACCCTCGTTCGAACGTCTATTCAACTTCGGCGGGAGGAGAACGGATGAACCTTGATGAAACGACCGTTGCGGATCTCTTCCAAAAGTCCGGCTATTCTACGGGGGCATTTGGAAAGTGGCACAACGGGATGCAGTTTCCATATCATCCCAATGGACGGGGCTTTGACCGGTTTTACGGTTTCTGCAGCGGGCACTGGGGTGACTACTTTGCGCCCATGTTGGAGCGGGATGGCGAGATCGTGAGCGGCGAGGGGTTTTGTATCGATGATTTCACGAATCAGGCCATGGATTTCATGGCGGAATCAAAGGAGAAGGGAAAACCGTTCTTTGCCTACCTGCCATACAATACGCCGCATTCACCGATGCAGGTGCCGGAGAAATATTGGGAGCGTTTTGAGAAGAAAGACCTAAAAATGTTCAAGCCGAACAACCACCTTCGTTGCGCGCTCGCGATGTGTGAAAATCTCGACTTTAACGTGGGCCGGGTTCTCAGGAAATTGGAAGAGTTGAAGGTCGCAGAAAACACCATTGTGGTCTGGTTCCACGACAACGGGCCGAATGGGAATCGCTGGAATGAGGAGATGAAAGGCCGAAAAGGATCGGTGGAGGAGGGTGGCTGCCGAAGTCCTCTTTTCATTAAGTGGTCGGGTGGGATCAAGGAGGGGCTTCGAGTGGAGAAGATTGCTTCGGCAAGGGATTTACTTCCAACACTGTGTGAATTGGCGGGAGTTTCTGAAAAGCCGGCGAAGCCGCTTGATGGAAAAAGTCTCGTGCCCTTGATCGGGGATCCCAATGCGAAGTGGGAGGACCGAATTTTCGTGAGCCAATGGGGGCGGAAATTTGGCGTTCGTTCGCAGACCCATCGGCTCGGGGCGAAAGGGAAGCTTTTCGATATGGTGGCAGATCCCAAACAAACGAAACCTGTTGAGGATGAGGAGATTCGCAAGAGGTTGGCCGGCGTGCTGGCGGACTACAAAAAAGAGCTTCTGCAAAACTATGGCAAAGCCCATGAGAACCGCCCTTTTGTGATGGCTCATCCGGGGGCGGCCCGAACCCAGCTTCCAGCGCGCGATGCCAAGGCGACTGGAAAGATCAAGAGGTCCAGCATTCATCCGAACGATTCCTACTTTTTTAACTGGGTCGATGTGAACGATCGGGTTGTTTGGAAGGCTGAGGCGGGGGAATCGGGAAAATACTCCGTGAAGATTTTCTATGCCACGAAAAGTGCGGGCGCGAAGTGTCGGTTGTCCTTCAAGGGAGCTTCGCTCGATTTTACAATCGCGGAGGCGCATGACGTTCCTGCTCAAGGGAAGAAAGAGGATCGTTCGCCCCGAACCGAATCGTATACCAAGGATTGGAAGGAGCTTGAGATCGGCGAGATCCAGTTGGAAAGAGGCGACGGTGAACTTGTCCTGAGCGCGTTGGAGATTCCGGGAGAAGAAGCGTTGGAATTACGCCTGATCACCCTCGAGAAAGTGGAGTGATCTCCGGTTACTTTTTGATGCCCAGGTAGTGGAGGACGTCGTCGTAGAAACCGCTTTGATTGGCGTAAAGCGCGTAGTTTTTGGCGCTTTCGAACCACTTGCGGGTTGAGGGCTTTACGCTCCTGGAAGATTTGATGAGGTCTTTGCCAGTCACAGGGATGATTTTTCCCTTCTTCATCGCTTCCTCGAGTTTGGATTCCGTGGCGCGATCGAAGACGGCCCGGAGATCGGCACCCGAGAAGCCATCGCATTTTCGGGCTACCGCGGCTTCCTCGAGGGAAACGACGGGCTTCTCCTTGGCGTGGATTCGGAGGATTTCCTCCCGGGCAATCTGGTCGGGCGGGGGAACAAAGATTAAGCGGTCGAAGCGGCCCGGGCGCAGGAAGGCTCCGTCGAGATGCCAGGGGGCATTGGTGGCGCCCAGAATCAGGACCCCTTCATTTTCCGCTTCTTCACCGATTTCCGTGAGAAATTGATTGATGAGAGTGCGGCCTGCCGATCCCCGGAGATCGCGTCGGTCGGCGGCGAGGGCGTCAATCTCGTCGAAGAATAAAACCGAGGGAGAGGCCTTGCGGGCGAGTTCGAAAATACGGTGAAGTTTTTGTTCACTTTCGCCGATGTACATTTCGAGGACCTGGTGAAGTCCGACGGAGAAGAAGTTGGCTTTGATCTCGCCGGCGGTGGCCTGGCTCAGCAGGGTTTTTCCGCATCCCGGAGGGCCGTAGAGGAGGACTCCGCCCCCGGCTTTCTTGCCGTAGGCTTTGAAAAGGTCGGGGTTCTTGAGCGGATGAATGATCTTCATGCGGATGTCTTCCTTCACCGCTTCCATGCCGCCGACATCTTCAAATTTTTTGTCGGCTTTGACGCGGAATTCCATTTCCAGATCATGGGCGGCGACGGCGTCGAGACCGCTGAAGGGATCTTCATCGTCATCCGGTTCTTCAAGGAAATCACCCGAAGTGGTGACCATGGCCCGTTTGCCTTCGCTGGCGCTGGATCCGCCGCTTTTGATGATTTGCCCGAGGAATGATTCGTCGGAAACGGAGGGGTCGATCTCGATCGCCTTTTCGTAATACCCTCTGGCTGCGGTGACTTCTCCTTCCTTGAAGGCGAGGCGGGACCGCAGCAACCATCCTGCGGCGCAACCCTTGTCCTTTTCCAGAAGAGCCTCGATGCGCAGGACCGCTTCGGAGGTGCGACCTTCGAGGTCAATCAGGCGGGCGATGGAAACTTGCGCGGAGGAATTTTTGGGATCAAGTTTGAGAACGCGATCGAGCATTTCCCGGGATTCATCGAGTTCGAATTCATCCTCCAGAGCGGTTGCGACCATCAGCAGAAGCGGGATGTTTTCAGGCGACGCTTCCAGTGCGGCCCGCAGGCTATCAAGATCCATGCTCCAAGGAGAGCTTTCCATCGCTTGCGTGACAAGCCCCAAGCTGACTCTTTTCGCGCTGGTCAAAGTGCGCGTGCGTTCGCAACGTCCAATCTCAATGGCTTCGATTCAAAAAGCGATCTCTCTCCTCAATGTCCATCGCCACGAAGATGCGGTCTCTGAATTGCATCTGCTGCTTGCGGAGGATCCAAATAACGCTTGGGCGCACTACCAACTTGCGATCACGTATTCGGCGATGTCCGATTGCGCCGGGAAGGCACTGGAGGCGATCGATGGGGCAATTGGGTGCGATCCTGATGAGGCGGATTTTCTCGCGAGCAAGGCGTTGATTTTGAATGATTTGGATCGGGACAAGGAGGCGCTCTCGATGGCCGATGCCAGCCTGGCAACCGAACCGGGAGCTTATCAGTGGTATGCCAAGGCGCAGGCCTTGACCGCTTTGCGGAAGTGGTCGGACGCAAGTAAAGCATGTGACAAGGCATTGGAGTTGGACTCCGATTACGACGGAGCGATGGATCTCAAAAACCTGCTCATGCGCGTGCAGGGAGACCTTGATTCGGCCGATGGCGGGACGATGGAGCAGCTCTCCCGGAATGCGGAAAGTCCGATCGCGCTGGCAAATGCGGGGTGGACGCAACTGCAGCGCGGGGAGAGGGCGAAGGCGGAGGAGCTTTTTCGCGAAGCTCTCCGGGTTGATCCGGGCAATGAATATGCGCGGTCCGGATTGGTGGAAGCATTCAAAAGCCGGTCACTCTTTTATCGGCTTTATTTGAAGTGGGTTTTCATGCTGCAACGCATGGAGGGGAAGAGTCAGTGGATTCTTGTTCTGGGGCTCTACTTCGGATTCAGACTGGGGCGTGAATTGCTTTCGATGGTGCACCCGCTTCTTGGGATTGCGGCCTTTGTCGTTTACCTCGGACTCTGTTTTGGAACATTTTTAGCACCGGGAATTGGCCATGGTTTGCTCCTGAAAGACCGCTTTGCCCGTCATGCACTGACCCGGAGGGAGAAGCTCGATGGGGTGTTGGTCGCGGGTTTGTTTTTTGGAGGGATTTTGTTGGCCGGGATCGGGCTGGGAGTCGGTGTTTCCGTGTTGACCTATCTGGGAGTGGGGATGTTGGTGGCGGCAGTTCCGGCCTCGGTGTTAGCGAGAAATCTTTCCCGCCCGGGCCAGCTGGTGTTCGGAGGAATCGCGCTCTTCGCCGTGATTGGAGCACTTCATTCCTGGCACTTTTCCAGTGAGACCGGCGAAATGATTTCGGGTGTCGGCCTCCTGGCAATCGTCACAGCAGCACTCTCGACCTGGCTGAGCTCGGTGAGGTCGTTGGCCAATCTGTGTTAGCGCGCCTGAAGGATTTTTTCGGTCTCGAGTCCGGTGAGGGCCTTGAGGCCTTTGATCATACGGGCGAGGATGAAGCCACCGACGACAAGGAGGGGCACGCCGATGACGAGGAATCCCCAGCCGGTAATGCGTCCGACGTCTTTGTTGTAGAGTTCCTTCCAATCGCTGGCTGTCGGGTCCAGATCGTGGAGGAAGTAGAAGGCGAGGCCGAGGTTCATGACGGCGGAGAGGCAGAAAGAGCCGAAGAAGAGCTTGGTCGAGCTCCAGAGGAGATTGGAAAGTTCTTCAATTTTACCGTTTTCCTTCACCTTCTTGTTAATGCGCCCGTGATCGAAAAGGGCCTCGTTGTAGACGAAGGCATTGAAAAGCGGGGTGGCCGACTTGTGGGTGAGGAGGAAAAGGGAACCGAGAATGAGTGGCTGGATCGCTTCCTTGATTCCGAAAAGAAGGGGGGCGTGTTTGCGGGTTTCGGGATCGTTGGTTGAGAAGAGGTAGATCGTGATGAGACCGGTGAGCAGAACGTTGCCCACGCCCACGGCTGAGAACGTATTGAGCTTTTTGTGCTGGATAAAGTGCCAGATGCCGAAGCAGAGGGGGATGGCGACGGCGAGCCCCATCGCGACGTATGGGCCAAGGTGCCAGGCTTTTTCTCCATCCTTACTGCAGTGACTCAGGATGATCACGGGCAGGATGACATTGACGATGATGTCGGTGAGCGGATTGTCCTGCTTTTTAGCAGGAGCGGCGGGAGCGTCTTTGGTGTCGGACATGGGAACGTAAAAAGGGAAGGGGAGATATGGAAAGGGCCCGCAGAGAGCGGGCCCTTGGCAGGAAAAGTTGGCGGGAAATTTACGCGGAGTAAATGGTATTTCCGGTGGAGCGGAGCTCATCACAAGCTTGCTTCATGCGGTCGCAAAGGGACTGCTCGGCTTTCTTGAGGTAGCTGCGTGGGTCGTAGCACTTCTTGTTACCGACCTCGCCGTCGATCTTAAGCATGCCCTCGATGTTCTCGCACATGTGGGTGACGATGGGGCGGGAGAACGCGTATTGGGTGTCGGTGTCGATGTTCATCTTCACAACACCGTAGTCGAGGGTCTCCTGAAGATCATCGCTCGAGGTGCCGGAGCCACCGTGGAAAACGAGGTCCATCTCTGCTTCAGGGCCGTATTTGTCGGTGACGACTTTTTGCCCGTCGCGGAGGATGGTGGGCTTGAGCTTGACGGAGCCGGGCTTGTAGGCACCGTGCACGTTCCCGAAAGTTGCGGCGAACATGAAACGACCGATGGGCTTCAGGGTCTCATAGACCTGCATCATGTCTTCGGGAGAGGTGTAGAGCTTCTCGGCGGGGAGGCCGGAAGTGTCGTGACCGTCCTCTTCGCCACCGACACAGCCGGCTTCGATTTCGAGGATGATGTCGAGTTCAACGCACTCCTTGAGGAGCTCGACGGAGATCTTCATATTCTCATCAAGTTCCACGACGGAGCCATCGAACATGTGGGATTGAAAAAGAGGGCCTTTCCCTTCGGCGATGCGCTTGCGGGAGGCATCGAGAAGAGGGCGGAGGAAGGAATCGACTTTCTCAGGGTGGCAGTGGTCGGTATGGAGGCCGACGAGGATGTCGTATTTTTCGGCGAGGATGTGGACCGCTTCGGCGAGCACGATGGCTCCGAAAGCGGCGTCATTGACAGCGGTGCCGGATGCGAACTGGCCGCCACCGGTTGAGACCTGGATGATGCCGTCGGATTTAGCCTCGGCAAATGCCTTGAGGGCGCCGTTTGCAGTGGTGAGGGAGGTGATGTTGATGGCGGGATAGGCATATCCACCCTTTTGGGCGGCATCGAGCATCTGCTTGTATTGTTCTGGTGTCGCGACTGGCATGACTGGGGCCGAATTACCCCAGAACGGAATGACTGGCAAGGATGGTCTTGTGACAGGGAAATCAGGAAACCGCAGGCTAGCACTCTGGTCGGGACTTCCTTAGGATTTCGGCATGAGCATTGTTGGGATCGTCTTTCTTTTGGCCCTGGGATACCTGTGCTCGTCGAATCGCAAGGCAGTTTCCTGGCGGACGGTGGGTGGCGCGTTTGCGATTCAGTTGATTCTGGCGGTGTATGTATTGGCCACGCCGTGGGGGAAATCCACCTTGAGCTGGTTGACAAATCGGGTGGAAGATCTGGTGGGAGCCGGCTACGAGGGGATTGGTTTTGTCTTTGGGGGGCTTTCCGATCCGGGTGGGGGAATGGGGTTTGTTTTCGCGTTCTACGTGTTGCCGGTGATCATTTTCTTCTCGGCACTCATTGCGGTTCTTTACCACATCAAGGTGATGCAGGTGATCATCAAGGTGGTGGGTGGCGGATTGCAAAAGGTTCTGGGGACCAGTCGGGCGGAGTCCTTTTCGGCGGCAGCGAACATTTTTGTGGGGCAGACCGAGGCCCCCCTGGTGATCCGGCCTTATTTGCCGAAAATGACGAGCTCGGAGCTTTTTGCAGTCATGGTGGGGGGGCTTGCGAGTATCGCGGGTTCGGTGTTGGTGGGCTATTCAAAGATGGGTGCCAGTATGGATCACTTGATCGCGGCCTGCTTTATGGCCGCGCCGGGAGGGCTTCTTTTTGCAAAATTGATTATGCCTGAGACTGAAACCCCGGAGGAGGGGCGGCTGGAGCTTTCGGAAGGGGAGGAAAAGCCGGCCAATGTGATCGATGCCGCAGCACTGGGAGCGTCCAATGGCTTGAAGCTGGCTTTGAATGTCGGAGCGATGCTTCTGGCATTTGTGGGTTTGATCGCAGTGGTGAACTTGCTTCTTGGGGAGGTGGGAGGTTGGTTTGGGGATGAGCAGTTTAGTTTGCAGAAGATTCTGGGATGGGTTTTCGCGCCGGTGGCCTACTTGATCGGGGTGAGTGGCAGCGAAATCCAGACCGCAGGGAGTTTGATCGGGCAGAAAGTGATCGTGAATGAGTTTATTGCCTTCGGGAGTTTTGAAACGGTGAAGGATGGCTTGAGCGCGAAGACGCAGGGGATTGTGACCTTCGCTCTTTGTGGTTTTGCGAACCTTTCCTCGATTGCGATATTGTTGGGAGGACTCGGGGTCATGGCACCGGAGCGTAGGAAGGAAATTGCCCGCCTTGGACTGAAGGCGGTCTTTGCCGCAACTCTCGCAAATTTAATGAGCGCGGCATTGGCGGGAATATTCCTGTAACTTAAAGAAGGGACAAGATAGGCAAATTTCTGGGTGTCACATGGCATGATCGGGGGCATGATACCCCTTATGAGCCGCACACTCACAATGATTCTGGGAGGACTTCTGCCAACCCTCGTATTGGGCGATGTCGTGATTAA
Source organism: uncultured Verrucomicrobiales bacterium (assembly GCA_937916505.1). GTDB lineage: Bacteria > Verrucomicrobiota > Verrucomicrobiia > Verrucomicrobiales > Akkermansiaceae > SW10. Next base: position 37,797 of record CALFSW010000478.1, read on the forward strand.
CGAGATTTCAGCGACCAGCGCCCCCCGCAACCTTCGCTGGGATGAAAATGACCAAGCGTATGCCGGGGCCGGACCTGCCTGGTGGACGGCGTCCTTCGACGATGCCAACTGGGAAACCGGGACAATGCCGATTGGCTACTCGCTGGGTTCAATTTCCACAAACCTCAGCTCGGACCTTCGCGATGTTTCACCTTCGCTTTACACCCGCAAACGATTCGAGGCGTCGGCTTCGGAGTCATCGTCATCCGATCCTCTGGTTCTCTCGATCAATTATAATGACGGCTTCATAGCGTGGCTCAACGGTGTCGAAGTGGCACGTCGGAATATGGGAGCTGAGAAGGCTCACATCTTTCATGATCAGCTCGCTTATCGTGCCAGTCCGCTGGGGACCTCGACTGAATCCATTCCGCTGGGAGTGTCTTCCGAGTTTCTGGTGGAGGGTGGAAATGTTCTCTCGGTGCAGGTGAACAACTACACCTTAAATGGAAACATGAGGCTCGATCTGTCGCTGAAAATTGACAAGAGCACGGGCTCGGATATCCCGCTGTTTTCTGCTGGCAGTCAGGTCGCGTACCTTCCCGGACTTAGGGAAGCTTCCGCGGATTTGGTGGAGCCTGCTCACCCTGACGGAGATCCGTCCGATTGGATTGAGCTTCACAATACCGGTGATTCGGAAGTGGATCTCACGGGCTGGACTTTGAGCGATGCCGCGCTTTCTCCCGCAAAGTGGGCATTTCCTGCTGGAACGACGATTTCCGCAGGAGGGTATCTCGTGGTTTTGGCAGACAATCCTTCGGAAGAGATTCCGGGGGCGACTTTTCTCCATACGAACTTCAAGTTGGATGGTGGCGGAGAGGACCTCGCTCTCTTTGACGACAGCGGGACGATGATATCGATCCTGACTTCCGGATACCCTAGGCAATATCCCAATTTCAGTTTTGGACGGGAAGAATCGGGGGCGATGGTATTCTATGCCGTTCCAACCCCGGGCGCACCGAATAGTGGCGAAACCTTCGTGGAAAAAGTGGATGCTCCGGATTTTAACCATAAGGGAGGATTCTACGATAGCACCATTGCGGTGACGCTGACCTCGCAAACTCCCGGGGCCATCATCCGCTACACGACGGATGGAACCGAGCCGACCGTTGAGAATGGTAACGACTACACCCTTCCGTTGTCACTTGCTCGTGTGACCACCCGAAAAGGACACGTGATTCGGGCCCGGGCATTTCTTGATGGGTACATTGCCTCGAATACTAAAACGCACACATTCCTAATTGGTCAGGATGCACGGGTTCGGACCGCTCCGTCCCTCGTCTATGCCGGTGATCCGGAGAGAGCACTGTATGATCCATTTGGGGTTATGGGGCTTAACGGAGGGACCTATGTGGGCGATCAATGGCAGCCTTCCGGACAATCCGATTACAACAATGTCATCAATCGGGGGCGCGCTTATGAGCGGCCCATTCATGCCGAGTTTTATTTCCCGGATGGGAAAGTTGGTTTTCGTTCGGAAGTTGGATTGCGTGTCGCGGCCAGTTCCTATTCTCGTCCGAGAATGAGATTCAATCAGACGAACGCGTCTCCCTGGCGGGACGATCCGAAGGAGAAGCCTTCTTTTAATCTCTACTTTCGGGATGACTACGGGAATCCCTCGGTCGATCTCCCTTTGAACGGACCCTCAAGGAATTTCAGCAGCTATGAGAGATTTCGGATTCGAGCCGGGAAAAACGACATCCGGAATCCTTTTGTGATTGATGAGTTGTTCCGTCGCTTGAGTCACGACATGGGGAATGGGGCCAGTCTTGGCATCATCAACAGCCTTTATGTAAACGGTGAACTGAAAGGGTATTACAACATGGTTGAGCGCCTCCGGGAGCCATTCTTCAAGTCTCTTCATCAGTCGGAAAGTAATGCCGAGTGGGATGTCCTACAGTTTGAGGGGAACGACAACATTGCCGAAGGAGACAAGGTCGCCTGGGACAACATGATCGCCCGCTTGAACGTCTCGACAACCACGACAAACTGGGAACGAATTCTCGAAGTGGTCGATGTTGAAAACATCGCCAACTACTTCCTCTTAAATATCTACGGCGCGACCTGGGATTGGCCTCACAACAACTGGGTTGCCGCTAAAGAGCGTTCTGCTGCTGGCCGATATCGTCTCTATGTTTGGGATGCCGAAGGCGCGATGAATAATAGGGGGAACCGGCCCATCTCCCAGGAAATGATCAAGACCTACATTCTGGGAACCGCGACCGGGCAGACCGGGCAGACCGGAACGAGAGGCGAGCTGCGTGATCTTTGGAGGGGGCTCAATCGTTGGGAGGAATTCCGCCTTATTTTTGCCGACCAAATCAACAAACATCTCTTCAATGACGGGATTTTGGATGACCGGGATCTTGCCAACTCCCACATCAAAAACCGCTTTGATGGGCTCATCGATGAATTCTCCGATCTCCTCCGGCTCGTCATGAATCAAACGGTGCAGACCGGAAAGTTCAACAGTTGGGTGAGTCCGACTGCAGGACGCCGTCGCTATCTTTTTGGTCCCGTGCGGGAGGACTTTCGCGTCAACAATCTCTGGCCGGAGACCACTCCGCCGGAGTTTAGTCAATTTGGAGGGACGGTTGACGAAGGCTATCCACTTCTGATTACCAACGAGGCCGGGACTGTCTACTACACCACAGATGGTTCGGACCCACGTCTGACCGGAGGAACTGCCAATCCCGGAGCAGTCTCCCAGCCCGGGTCACTTCTTGATGTCGCTTTGTTCCCAATTGAGTCCGAATGGGCTTACAATGATTCCGATGGTGACCTGGGGACTGCCTGGCGACTTCTTGCCTACGACGATGATCTCTGGCCGACCGGAAACGGCCCGCTCGGATTTGGATCAATCAAAGATGGCGCAACCATCATTCCCATCGAAACAGAGGTGAACAAGACCGTTCCCCGCCAACCGACGAGCTATTTTCGGAAGACGTTCGAAATCGACCAGGTTTCAGCTTATCTCAACCTCGATGTTTCCCTGAGGGTGGATGGAGGAGTGATCATCTACCTCAACGGAATCGAGGCTTTTCGTGAATCCAATATCCCCGAAGAGGCAACCTATCACACCGACCCAACCTCGGATAGCAGTGATGGGAACGAAGGAGACCTCACAACTTATTCCCTCGATCCAAGCCTGTTGATCAACGGAACCAATCTGATCGCAGTGGAACTCCACAACAAACCGGGCAGCAGTGATATGGTGCTGGATGTTGAGTTGGCAGGAAAGCGGACGAATGATGCCAATCTCCCGATTTTTATCGACGGGCCGGTGACGGTGAAAGCGCGGAGCTTTTTCAACGGAGAGTGGAGCGCATTGACCGCGGCAGACTTCACCGTGGATTCGGTTCCAGCTACTTCCGATAATCTGGCAATTGCCGAGATTCTCTACAATCCTTTTGGATCGAGTGTTGACGAAGAAAATGCAGGTTTTGACGATGGTGATCTCTTTGAATTCCTGCGTCTCGAGAACCACGGTGATTCCAATATCGACCTTGGGCAGGTTCGTTTCACCGACGGGATCACTTTCGATTTTGGAGTATCTCCAATTCGGGTTCTTCAACCGGGAGCAGCTTTGCTTGTCGTCAATAATCTTGATGCCTTCCGTTTCCGCTACGGAATTGATTTTGATGATCTGATTGCCGGAGAATACGGTGGGCAGTTGTCCAATGGAGGAGAGCAGCTCCGTCTCATCGGGGAGAATGATGCCATCATTCATGAGATTGAATTTAGGACGGATTCACCATGGCCGGCCCTCGTCGACCTGGATGGGCATTCCATTCAAATCATTGACCGTGCTGGTGATCATGGAGCAGGAAGCAATTGGAGGGCTTCCTCGAACCTTGGGGGAACACCGGGTGGTCAGTTGAATTTTTCCAGCTGGCAAAGGGATGTCTTCACGTCGGCTGAGCTTTTGGACCTTGCGATCTCAGGCCCGGGCGCTGATCCCGATCAGGATGGTTGGAACAACTTCCTTGAATTCGCTCTGGGCTCCTTTCCGGGTGACGCCGGGAGCGTCCCGGCTGAGATCAAGTCGGGAATTGAAACGATCGCTGGTGAACGGCACCTCGCTCTAACCTATACCCGCGCTGCTGGAGAGAGGGCGGTGATATTTTCCGCGGAGATTAGTGATGATCTGGACACTTGGAGCGGAGGAGGGATTCCTCTCACTTCGGAGACACTTCATCCCGATGGCTCAGTCACTGCGGGCTTCCGGCACCCGCTGCCGATTGACGAGGTCGATCGTTATCTACGTCTGAAGGTGACTTCCAACTAACACGATCACTTGCGGTCCAACGAAATGGCTTCGGCATAGGCGAGTTCGCCTGTGCGACCATTGTAGTATTGGAAAATGATCTGGGGATGAGGATAGGCCACGAGCCGTTTCCCTCCCAGCTTCTGAGGCATGTTGAAGACGTTATTGACCTGAACGACACAGAAGTAGGGGTAGAGCCGCTGGAGGCGTTCGAGATCGGGGAGAATGTAGGAACTCCAGCGGATGTCGCACTTGCGAGGACCCCAGTCGAAGATCCCGGTCGCCGGGCGGTTCATTTCGTCGCTTTTTGGGACGTGATTGACACTATTGTGAGGTCCGCAGCAGAACTCCCAGACGTTGTCGGTGATTTTGATGGCAAAGCTATTGTGAAGGTCACCGGTGAGGATGAAGACCTTCTTACCGAGCTTGTCCCATTCTTCGATGAGCTTTTCGCGTTCGTCGAGAAAGCCGGTCCAAGCTTCTTCCTTATTGCCGGCGGCTTCGAATCCTCCCGCGCCACTGTGGGGAATCATGAAAGGAACCGTCGAGGTGAGGAAAAAGAAGTCAGCGTCGCTTTCCTTCATCGATTTGAGAAGCCACTCCCGTTGGGTTTTTCCGAGCATGGACACTCCTTCCTTGTCTCGATTTGTGACGTCGTGCATGTCGCGTGATCCGCGGGTGTCCAGAAGGAAGAATTCGCAGTTTGAGACGCGAAATTTCCCATAGGAGCTTCGTCCGATTGAGTAGGTGACTTCGTCGGTGACTTTGGCGGGCATGTGAAGCTCGAGAGTGTGAGCATCGATGACCTTGGTGATCTGATAGACGTAGGAGTTTTGGTGTCCCTCCTCGTTGTCAAATTTCAGGTTGTTGACTCCGGCCTCGGGTGTTCCCCAGTGGACATGGAGGGTTCCCATTTTCTCGAGAGGTAGCTTGGTGAAGTCGGTGGATTGGTCAATGAGGAGCTTGCTGCCAACGGTCATTTTTCCGCGGGACGCGTGGACCCTTTGGTCGTGTTCGACGGGGTTCGCCCAACCAAGATAATCAAACCAGGCGCGTGTTCCAATATCGCGAAAGACGGTGCGACGGTGACGTTTGCCAATTTCAGCGGAGCCCCAGATGTCGTTGACGAGTTCGTGATCGTCGAAGGTGAAGTAGCTGGGAACATTTCGGTGCCACTTGGCCAGTTCGTTCCCCCGACTGAGATAGAGTTTGTAGTTTTCCCAAACTCCGACGATCGAGGGCATGGTTTCGACGGAGGGAGGAAATTGATCGAGTCCTTGTGCGAGTCGCCAGGCCTCAGGAGGGTAAGTACGAAGCTCTTCGTAGAGCCAATCTCCGTTCATGATGTGGAAGTGGGTTTTGTCGGCCCAGTCACGATTGAGGTTTTCGTAGGTGGGGGAGCGATGCCCGATGCCGTGAAGCGGGTTTTGGTTGGCACAGGAACCGACTTCAAAGCGGAAGTTGAAGAGCCCCTTCGGGTTGTGGTCGGGGTTTTTACTTTCTTCGGCGGAGGGCAGGGTGTGAAACGAACCGGGAAGTCCGTGGGGATTGCCGGCTACGAAAATTTGATAGTGATAGCGGGTGTCTGGTTTGAGAGCGGTGAGTTGGGCGACACCGGTATTGTCCCGGTCGATGGCAGTTTTTGCCGGTTTGCTGGATTGGTTGAGCTGGTCGGAATGAGTTCCGTAATTCACGATGAATTCGCCGGGCTCGGAGGTCCGACCCCAGACTGAAACTGATTCAGCGGTGGGCTTGCCGAGCATCGGGCCGTGGGTGAGGCGGATGGGGTCCCGATGAGCGAGAACGGGGAGGAGTAGAATGAGTGTCAAAGACGAAATGATTCTAATCATTCGAGGAGTGTGGAATGCCAAAGAGCAAATGGACAGAGAATCCTTGGGATTGGATCGCTGGACTGCAGTGTGTCTGATTACCCCCGATATGACGCTCGCGGAGAACCTTTCGAAAGGTGGCCTTTCAAAGAGCTACTGTTGGATGCGAAATCCCTGCACGTTTTCAAGGAGATCAATATCCAGAACGAGGTGATCCTTGATGAGGCCGGTGAGATCTGATTCATCCGTGATCTCTCGAATGAAGTCGCCGACTTCCTTTGGTTCTCCCATGATCTGGAGTTCAACAGTTCCGTCATGAAGGTTTTTAATCCTGCCAATGACATCAAATCCAAGAGCAAGTTGCTTCACCGAATAGCGAAAACCAACGCCCTGGACCCGCCCGCTGAAAACAACCTTTTTGGCAATCATTTGGCGGTGGGGGAGTTGGTGAAAGTGACCTGTGTTCCAAAGCTGGAGATGCTCACGGCTCGTGCAGGTTGCGTTTCAACCAATGCGCCCAACATGGATCGCTTGACCTCTGCGACAAGGCTCTTGGCGGCCTTTTCGGATGACATTTCCAAAATCCAGATGAGCGAAATCTCCCCGCTTTCGTCGTAGACCTGATACTGGTCGCCCCGCCACTCTTCCGCGAGAGGGCTGGCTTCCATGACGCCTGCGTAGGGTTCCAGCCAGAGTCGAAGCCCCAGTTCTCCCAGTCGGTTGGTCGCAAGGATTTTTTTTGAGGACTCCGGAAAGGTGATTTCCTTGATGATAATGGGATCCCGGTTGGGATGAATCACCCGGGCGGTTGATGTCGGAATCTCCCGAAACATTCGGCTCCACGCTTCCCGGGAATCGATGTAAAAATGCCTGGAGTAGTCCGCGCCTTCAAGAAAAGGGAAGTTACTCAGCCCTTGAATGATGGGAGGGAGTTCGTTCAGAAGTTCCTCGCGGCCTGCTTCCGGATCCTTCCACTCCCCTTCGTTGGCGGCAGCACTGCGCCTCAAAAATCTGGCTTGCAAGGCGGCCGCAGACCCGGTGTGAAGAGCTTCCCAAGACTGCCATTCGTCCCGGGTGGCCCATTCTTTTTGAGGGTGGTTTTGAAACGAGAGCTGCTGCGCGAGCAGTCGGGCAAGGACGGCGCGGTCCGGAACACTGACCGGATCAAAGGATTCCGAGATGAGTATTTGTCCCTTGGTGAGATCAAAAATGCCTTTGGCTCCGGAGGTATTTACCATGACAAGCTGACCGAGGAGGTTTTGATTCTGAGGAAGGAACCCGAGCAATTCCCATGCGACATTCTCCTTCTCCAGACCGAGCTCTCCATGGATGAACTTTAGGTTGGCTTGCGCGGCCTCCCGCATCGCTGTTGGTGAAGCAAGGCGAACATCGGGTGACTTTAAAAACACCATTCCATAGTCCTTCTCGATCCAGGCGACAAGGTCATCAGGAATAGGGTAGGGGCCGTTGGAAAGCATCGAGCGGACCTGTTCGAGTTCACCTTTCAGGTCATCGATGCGCAGGGCGAGCTCGGTATTCCTGGCCCTCAGCGTAGCAGCCTCGTCACCCTCGGCTGTGGGCGCGCCCGACTTCTTCCAGTAGTCACCATAAAGCCAGCCACCAGCAATGAGGCCGGTGGCTGTTAGGATCTGAAACACTCGTTCCGGATTCATCCAAATTACTTTTTGGCCTTCTTTTTCTCTTCCTCAAAGGGGTTACCCTTGAGAGGATTTGTGGAAGTGTCGGTGTCAAAGTTCTTTTCCGTCCCAAAAAGGTCCAAGGGTTTTTTCGTCTTTTTGAAAGTCGCTTGTGCTGTTTTCCCCGGATTAGGGACCAAGGAAATGGCCTTACTTTGATTGCCATCAGCGTCGTAGAAATAATAGACACGCCGGACGGGCATCTCAACGCGTTGTCCGTTTTCATCTCTGAAGCTGGGAGGGTAATAGTTCTTAACGCGGGCATCGAACATGTTCTCGGCGACAAGCAGGCCACTCTCCTTGTCGTAGCCATATTGAACCCGGTAAATCTGGACTCCTTGTCCGTCATGAATTCTTCCAACTGTTAGGAATCCCTTTTGATTCCTCAAGTAGGTGGCCTTCATTTTGACCCGGTCATTTTGATCCTTGGTCGTCTTTACCAGGCGCCGATCATCCGGAGAACGCTCGAAGACCACATAGGATCCGTCCTGATCATTGCGCTTGATGCGGACATGAGGTCCCTTTGATTCCCACAGGTCATCATCTGCGTGGGCAATGCCAAAAGCGAAGAGGGACACAATAAGAGTGCGAGTGAGTTTTTTCATTGAGATGGTGTCGGTGTGCCCGAGAGTATGGGAAATTCGATGAGCGAGTGCAACCCTGGAAGAGATAGCGATCCCCAAGACGGTGTTGTTTGGCGGGCTGGTTCGCAGACTTGGCCCCTGGGACGGAAAGCCCTGATTATGGGTATTTTAAATGTGACACCGGATTCGTTTTCGGACGGAGGTCGCCATCTGGATCTTAATGACACTCTCGCTGCGGCTCACCGTTTTTTGGAGGAAGGGGCCGATATTCTGGATATAGGAGGCGAGTCAACCCGCCCTGGGGCGGAGCCCGTTTCGGTTGATCTCGAACTTTCCCGGATCCTTCCTGTGATCGAGAAATTGGCGGAGCGGCATTCGCTTGGAATTTCGATCGATACCTGCAAACCAGTCGTCGCGGAGGCCGCTCTCCGAGCTGGAGCCAATATCGTCAACGACATCAGCGGCTTTCGAGATCCAAAAATGATCGAGGTTTGCGCGAATTCGGATTGCGGGGTCGTTGTCATGCACATGCAGGGGAGTCCCCAGACCATGCAGCGAAATCCGGCTTACCTGGATGTCGTTGCTGAAGTGAGAGACTTCTTTGCAGAGAGATTCCAAACCCTCACCCGGGCAGGAATCGAATCTGCTCGAATCGTGTTCGATCCCGGAATCGGGTTTGGAAAGACATTGAGGCACAACCTGGCTCTCCTCCGGGGTGTTCAGGACTATTTGGTTTACAACCGCCCCATCCTTATGGGGCTTTCCAGGAAGTCGTTTATCGGAGCGTTACTCAATGACCTCTCTCTGGGTCGTCGGGAGGCTCCGACCCAGGCACTGACTGCTCTCACGAGAAGAAATGGCGCCATGATCCACCGGGTCCACCAAGTGAAAGAGAATGTCGGTGCTCTCAGAATGATTGAGGCCGTCTTGTAGGTGCCCCGCGCAAAAACAACAGGATGCTTTCCCCATGGAATCGCATCTCTTTTGGAGATATTGGCCGGAACTGCATAGAACTCTCCGGAATGACCTCTACGTGTGTCATCTCTCTGGTAAAAAGGGATGAAATTCACCACTGATAATCAGACGGTTACGGGGATTTGATCAGAAAATTCAAAATTAGTATCCAAAAACGTTGACGTGCTCCGTGAAATGATTAGGGTTGCCCCAGCAGCCGCTACCGGCTCCTGCCGAGAAGCACTAGAAAAGCTCGCTTGAATGAATCTTCATCAGCGGGCTTGCTCAGTCTTCCGGTCACAAGTTCTTTGAAAATATGGGTTCCACAGATCCTTCCACCTTGGAAGATCTTGTCGCATGTCAGCTGGTTTTTCCGGTTGGGAATGGCGCAAGATACGAAGAGACAGATCTGTTGGAAAGATGACAAAAAATCATATTGTGTGCTGCGTCTTGAATTTCTTGATTTGAAATTTGAGGTGCGGGTCATGGGAGTAAGCCTGTTTAGGCCCTTCCCGGAAATCGTGAGATTTCCAAACCAAAGTCAATTTGATAGCTAAGCGCGCTGTGTCCGAATCTCTGATTTATCTGGAAGGGAAGACATGGCAATTTAATGTTTAGTGTCAGATTCAAAACATTTCTACGGAGAGTTTGATTCTGGCTCAGAACGAACGCTGGCGGCGTGGATAAGACATGCAAGTCGAACGGAAAATGAGCATAGCTTGCTAAGCTCATTTTTAGTGGCGGACGGGTTAGTAACACGTGAGATACATACCCTTTAGACAGGAATAGCCCATGGAAACGTGGATTAATGCCTGATAGTCTCTACGGAGTAAATGATGCCTTCGGGTGTCGCTAAAGGATTGGCTCGCGGCCTATCAGTTTGTTGGTGAGGTAAAGGCTCACCAAGACTACGACGGGTAGCTGGTCTGAGAGGACGATCAGCAACACTGGAACTGAGACACGGTCCAGACACCTACGGGTGGCAGCAGTCGAGAATCATTCACAATGGAGGCAACTCTGATGGTGCAACGCCGCGTGGAGGATGACGGTCCTAGGATTGTAAACTCCTGTCATTGGGGAGTAAGACTTAGTAGTTAATAGCTTCTAAGTTTGATAGTACCCAAAGAGGAAGGGACGGCTAACTTCGTGCCAGCAGCCGCGGTAATACGAAGGTCCCAAGCGTTGTTCGGAATAACTGGGCGTAAAGCGTGTGTAGGCTGCGCGGAAAGTCAAATGTGAAAGCCAGAGGCTCAACCTCTGAACTGCATTCGATACTCCCGTGCTAGAGTAATGGAGAGGTAAGTGGAATTCTCGGTGTAGCAGTGAAATGCGTAGATATCGAGAGGAACATCAATGGCGAAGGCAACTTACTGGACATTTACTGACGCTCAGACACGAAGGCTAGGGGAGCGAAAGGGATTAGATACCCCTGTAGTCCTAGCAGTAAACGGTGCTCGCTTGGTGTGGGAGGGTTCGACCCCTTCTGTGCCGGAGCTAACGCGTTAAGCGAGCCGCCTGGGAAGTACGGTCGCAAGACTAAAACTCAAAGAAATTGACGGGGACCCGCACAAGCGGTGGAGTATGTGGCTTAATTCGATGCAACGCGAAGAACCTTACCTAGGCTTGACATGCTTGTCGTACTCTCCCGAAAAGGAGAGGTCACTTCGGGTGGACAATGCACAGGTGCTGCATGGCCGTCGTCAGCTCGTGTCGTGAGATGTTTGGTTAAGTCCAGCAACGAGCGCAACCCCTGTGAATAGTTGCCAGCGCGTAATGGCGGGGACTCTATTCAGACTGCCCAGATCAACTGGGAGGAAGGTGGGGACGACGTCAGGTCAGTATGGCCCTTACGCCTAGGGCTGCACACGTACTACAATGCCCAGCACAATGAGAACCGATACCGCGAGGTGGAGGAAATCTGTAAAACTGGGCCCAGTTCGGATTGGAGGCTGCAACTCGCCTCCATGAAGTCGGAATCGCTAGTAATGCCGTATCAGCTACGACGGCGTGAATACGTTCCCGGGTCTTGTACACACCGCCCGTCACATCATGGAAGCCGGTCGCACCCGAAGTATATGCGCTAACTTTATTGAAGCAGTATCCTAAGGTGAGGCTGGTAACTGGGATGAAGTCGTAACAAGGTAGCCGTAGGGGAACCTGCGGCTGGATCACCTCCTTTCT
>CALFSW010000479.1 GCA_937916505.1 uncultured Verrucomicrobiales bacterium
ATTCTGCTTTTTTAACCTTTATGGCAACTTAATATTGCTAGATTTTTTTTCGGGGTGGGACGCCGTTTAGGAGATTGGCGTTTAGGAGATTGGCGTTTAGAAGATTGGCGTTTAGGAGATTATAGAGGGATACCAAGGGGGGGGGCGGAGCTCGGATTTGGGGTGGGGCCGGGAGTTCCGATTTCTCTTCAGCGGGATGTCTTTTGGCCATTCCGCTTTTTTATTTTTGCGATTCCTTGTCTTGGGCTGTGCGATTGTTTTATCTGGGCTGCCATGAGTATCCGAACTCTTTGCCTCTGGTTAGCTTCTCTCTCCCTTGTCCCCGGGCAGGGCGAAGAGGAGGAACGCATCGCTTCACTCGTCGGAGAGCTTTGGAAAAGTGGCACCCACCTTTGGGATGGCGGTGAGGGAAGCGAAGACTTCCTCGCGGTTCTGGCCGAGGAGGTTGAGATGCGGGCTTTGGCCGCGCCGGGAGATCGGGAATCCCTGGCTGGTGGATTTCTCGTGAGCACGCTCTCGGGCGGAGAAAGGAACATCAGCGGAAAAGAGGCCGTCACGAAATATTTTACTTCCTGGCCGCAACTTTGGTGTGACGGGGAAATCGAACGGGCCAAGTTCAAGGTTGTGGGCGTCACTATCGACGACGGGACCGTCGAAACCGAGTCGCTGGTGTCCGCTGTTTCTCAAGATCACGAATACAATGGTCGCTGGAAATCGCGTTGGCAAATCGTCGGGAAAGATCTCGTCTTAAAAGAGATTGTTGTCGGTAAGGGGCGGGTGGTGAAGTTGAAAGGTGGGCCTCTTTTTCGGGATCTGACGCTGTCTCTTCTTCCGGCGGACTGTGAGACGGACCCGGATCTCATTCGCGGGAACTATGAGTGGCGGCAGCGCATCCCCGGTGTTTTTGAGCCGGACCAATTCGGAGAGACCGGAATCTCGGTTGCGGATGTCGATGGCGATGGGCTTGAAGATGTCTACCTCTGCCAGATCGGCGGCCTGAGAAACCGCCTCTGGCTTCAGCAGAAAAAGGGCAGCTTCGTGGAGGCCGCTTCGTCGGGTCTCGACATTCTCGACAACACCACGGCGGCCCTTTTTCTCGATCTCGATGGCGACCGTGATCGCGATGCCGTCCTCGCCACGGCAGCGGGCGTGGTGTTTTTTGAAAACAAAGGAAAGTCCGGCTTTCGAATGCGACAGCGTCTTGCCGATGCCCGGTATGGCTTCGGAATGGCCGCCAGCGATTTCGACCGTGATGGCGATCTCGATCTCTACGTCTGTCAGTATCATCACGATAGCCGCAGTGGTCGCGAGACGCGGGGAACCTTCCCCCAACCGGTTCCGGTGCACGATGCCAAAAACGGCGGGCGGAACCTCCTCTTGCGAAATCAGGGCGACTGGGTCTTTGACGATGCCACCGCTGAGCTTGGCCTTGAGAAGGGGAATTTTCGACTCAGCTTTGCTTCGCTCTGGGAGGATTTCGACAATGATGGCGACCAGGACCTTTTCGTGGTCAATGACTTCGGGCCGAACAATTACTACCGCAATGAGGACGGGAAGAGCTTTTCCGACTGTTCCTCATTTCCGGGAGTGAAAGACGGAGGCTTCGGGATGGGCCTCACCGCCGCCGACTTTGATCGCGATGGCTATATCGATCTCCACATTAGCAACATGTACTCCGGAGCCGGGAACCGCATTGCCCGGCAGGATTGGTTCCACGCCGGAAAGGGTGACGAACTCCGTGACTCCCTCCTGCAACTGGCACGCGGGAATACCCTCCTGCGTAACCTTGGGGGCAGGGATTTTGAAGATCGCTCCCGCGAAAGTGGCATCGCCATGGGGCGCTGGAGTTGGGCCTCGCTTGCGGTGGATTTGAACAACGACTCGTTCGAAGACCTACTTGTCGCCAATGGGTTTGTCACCGGTAAGGAGCCGGACGACTTGTGAAGTTTCTGGTGGCGACAGGTTCTGTCGCAAAGTCCGCTCAACGAGGCCGAAATCGAAGAGTCGGCGAAGGTCGATGCGCCCTATCGTCAGCACTGGAGCGAACTCTCGCAGCGACTCAAATACGGAGGTTCCTTGAGTGGTCGCGAACGAAACTGTGCCTTTCTCAATACCGGTGAAGGTCAATTCGCAACCATTTCGGGCCTGAGTGGATTTGATTTTCCCGATGACGCGCGCGCGCTGGCACTCATGGATTGGGACGCCGACGGACGCATGGATTTTTGGGTCTCGAATCGAACCGCCCCGCGTCTCCGTTTCATGAAGAACGACTTGAAGGGGACGGGACAGTGGTTGCAGATTGGACTGGAGGGACGTGGCCTCCTGGATCCTTATGGAGCGCGGGTCGAAGTCACGGTCACGAGCGGTGCGAAACTGATCTCGTCTCTGCGGGCCGGGGAAGGATTCCTGGGACAGTCGTCCCGTTGGTTGCACTTTGGATTGGGGGAAGGCGCCGTCAAAACCGTGCGAGTTCGGTGGCCTGATGGCTCTTGGGAGGAATTTACCGGACTGGAGAAAAATGGCCGTTTCCTCTGTCGGGAAGGGGAAGGGAAGGCGGTCGCCGTTTCCGTTCCGGAGAGAAAGATTGGGAAGGATAAAGCCCTCGTTGCGCAACCCGGTGAGTCTTCCGTTTTTATCGCTTTCCCGGTGGCCCTGCCTCTTCCGGTGCTTCATTTTCAAAAACCCGATGGCACGGCGGGCCGGTTGCTTCCCGGGGAAGGTGGCCCGATGCTCATCAACCTCTGGGATCCGACCTGCCAGGAATGCGAGAGCGAGTTGCTCGATTGGAGGAAAGCGCGTTCCCGGTTTCCCAAGAATCTTCAAATTGTCGCTTTCATGGCGGGTGGAGGAGGTCTGAAGGAAGGCGCCGCTTTCGTCTCGACCCACGATCTGCCTTTTGACTGGGGCTTGCTTGCTCCCGAATCGGCACAAATTCTTGCCGAGATCGTGCAGCTCAATTTCAGCACCCTCGAAACGATCCCGGCCCCGACCAGCCTCCTCGTGAATGGGAAAGGTGATCTCGTCGCGCTTTCGATTGGCATTCTCCCGGGAGAACGCTTGATCGAGCAACTATCCACCAAGCTCCTGCAAGACGTTCCCAATAGCGAACGCATGAAAACGGTCTTCGGCCGGGGCAGGTGGCTTGCGGGGGACGAGCGCTGGCTCGACGTCCTCCACATCCCCCTGGCATCGATGAAATACGGTCGGCATGAGGAAGCCGCAGCCTACGTGCGCCGAGCCTATGGACATCTCAGTCATCACAAGGACATTGACCGCCTGCTCGTCTGGATCGGGGATTCATATCTCAAGCAAGGCAATGCCACTGAAGGGCTGAAGTTTTTCCTCAATGCCCTTGGCAATGGCACCCGGGACCCTGTTGTCATGAATAATGTCGCCTGGCAGCTCGCCACCCACACGGATCCCAAGGTCCGAAATGGGGAGCTCGCGCTGAAGTGGGCCTCAACGTCGATTCAGGAAGTTGGTGACAAAAATGCGACCTATCTTGATACCCTCGCGGCCGCTTACGCCGAACTGGGCCGCTTTAAGGAGGCTCTCCAAGTGATTGATCGAGGCCTCTACTTCGCCCGCAAAGAGGGGCAAAAAACCCTGATCCCGGGGCTTCTCAAGGCGCAGACGCTTTACAAGGCCGGAAAGCCGATGCGATAACCGCAGCTCCCTAAGAAGGGTGGATTATTTGGTCTCCCAGAGCAGAAAATGACTTTTTTGTTTGAAAAAGCCCAATTCTGACAGGTAAAGTCTTCCCGACCAGATCATACACATGAAAAAAATATTACTTATTGGAATTTTTGGGGCTCTCACAGGTCTCTCTCAGGGGGCTTCGATTACGATTCAAAATCCAGGGTTTGAAGCTCCGAATCTAACCGGAGGTGGAGCCACTTGGAGCAACGATCTTGCGCCAGGAGGTGGATGGCTCAACCAAGATAACACTGCGAGTAGCGGAAACTCCTTCATCGAAGCGATTGGGGGATTTGCTGCCGAAGGCGCTCAACATATCGGGGTTGCGTCTGCATGGGGCATTGGTCAGGACACGGGCCAGGTGTTTGCGGCAGATACCCGTTACACTCTCTTGATTGCAGCGGGAAACCGCAATACGAGCTTCACGGTTGCCGGTAATGCGACCCAGTATGGCTTGGTTGATGGAATCGGCGGCATTCACGCGGCCAACACCTTCGACGCTTCGGCCGTTGCTGAGGGAACCTTTGCTGATGCTCCCGCACTTGTCTTTGACGTTCCCGCCGGCTCTCCTCTGATTGGACAGCCCGTGATCGTCGGTTTGGCCTCCGCAGGTCCGGGTCGTGCGCACTTCGACAATGTCCGCCTCGACGCGAGTGCTATTCCCGAGCCCACCTCAGGCCTTCTCGCCGGACTCGCCGGACTGATGCTCCTGCGTCGCAAGCGCTAAGTTTCGCCAGACACATCGTTTCAAAAAGGGAGGGCGAGTGCTCTCCCTTTTTTGTGGTGCTGAGTCATCCCCTCTAACAGGCCGGATTCCGCCGCCACCTTGACTTTCACTCCCTCGATTGCTGCCTGCCGAGTGGATTTGACCCCCAATAATCAGCTCCAAACTAAGCATCCATGTCTCATCGTACGATCACCCTTGCCGCCCTTGTTTCATCCGGTTTCTTGATCACCAATGCCTCAGCTCAAGGTGAACGCCCGCGGAGGATCTTACCAGGATGAGTTTTTTGAATTTCAGGGTGCTTTAAAGACTTTCGACGATGAGGCGGAACATTCGTCGGTCGTGGTCGTCGGTGCCTTCATCGTGCCAGACCTTGATGATGGCGAGATTGGGCGAGATCGGATTTTCGGTGACAACAGATTCGATGTTCCAGGGGAGGGTTCCTTCCTTGGTTCCGATGGTTTCCCAGTTGTTCAGATCAATCGAAGTTTGGACACGGTAGCGAAGATCGGGACGACCTCCGTTGGGGAGCTGGAAGCAGAGGTTACTGGAGTCACCTGTCGCGATGACGGTGGTGAGCGGGTTGTGTTGAGCCGGGGAGATTCCGCCGACGGGGTCGATGCCGAGGGCGTAGGCGAGGTAGTTGACGACGCCGGCATTACTGATTGAGAAGGGATCGCGGGCAGCCCCGGTGAGTCCGTAGGCGGTGGCCCATCCTTCGTAGTCTGCAAAGGATGCCCGGTCGATGATTTCGACGGTGATCATGGCGGTGGTGCTTTGTCGATCGGTGGCGGCGGTGACGGGGACGAGGTAGATTCCCGCGGGGATATCCGAAGTGTGCCAATAGAGGATGGCATTGCCATCGCCGGGGCCATTTTCGAGGGCGAGCCAGCCGGGGAGCCCGGTGAAGTCGGCGCTGAAGGAAACGGGCGATCCTTCCGGATCTTCGGCATGGAGGTTCAGGGCGTAGCTGCTTCCGGTCTTCCAGATCAGAGCATTGACGGGATCAAAGACGGGCGGGAGGCCGGGGTCTACGAGGACTTCGACAAGGAGGGATGTCCGGGAGGTGAGCGGTGGAGTTTGGTTGTCGGAGACTTCGATTTCGATCTCAAATGTTTGATCACCGTGAACATCCTGCGGGGTCCAATTGAACGCGCCGGTGCCGGGGTCGAGGGTCATCCCTGTTTGGGCGCCGGAGACGATTTGGTAGGAGAGCGTTTGGACGGGTAGGTCGGAGTCACTTCCCAATGCGATGGTGGAGAAGGTTTCGTCGATTTCGATCACGGTGGTGGGGAAGGAGGCGAGGGTGGGCGCCTTGTTGTCATCGAGAACGGTGACGTTGAAAGTGAGGCTCGTGGAAGCGGGGGAGGCGTTGCCATCAGTCACGGTGACGGTGATCGCAGCGACATTTCCGCCGTGGCTTTCGTTGGTGTTCCAGCGAATACGGCCGCTGACTTCGTTGATGGTGATGCCTGGATCGACGGCCGCGATCGAGTAACGGAGGGCGCTGTCCGGTCCGTCGGGATCGGTTGCGGAGGCAAAGCGGGTGAGGCGTTCGCCTTCGGTGAGAGTGACCTCTGCGATGGCACTGAGAGCAGGTGCTTGGTTGACAAGCGAGACGGTGGTCATGGCTTCGCCGGCGGACTTGGCGGGTTCGTTGTTTCCGGCGGCATCACGGGCGATGCTGTAGAAGGCGTAGCCGGTGCCGAAGGTTCCCTGGAAGAGAGCGGAGCTGAGGCTGGTGCCCTGAAGCCAGGGAGTGAAGGCTCCGCCGTTCTCGGAAACGTAAATGTCATAAGCTGCGACCTCGTTGTCATCACTGCCGGTCCAATCAACCGAGAAGAAGCCGGAGTTGGCGAGGGGCAGCATTTCCACCGAGCTACTGGGAGCCTGGGTATCGGCGGGCGGAATTTCGACGTAGGTGAGAGTGTAGCTGCCGGTGGTATCGTGGTCGAAGAGGTGGAGTTTGTTCTCGCGAATGGGGCGAAGGCCGAGCCCGAGGAAGGTGCGGTCGGTGGTCCAGGCGTTGACATCGAGCGGGAGGACGCGGCCATCGGAGCGGACAACGCTGGAAAGGCGGAAGGTGCCATCACCGGGATCAGGGATGCGAAGGTAGAGCCAACCGGAGGGCGTATCGGTGGTGAGGGTGACAGAGAGTTGGAGAGGATTCGGAGCGGGTCCGACTCCAGTCGCGAGAGGAGTGACGGGTTCGACGGTGCCATCACTGAGGTGGACGGTTTCAGGGGTGTCTCCGATATCGGGGACGTCGTTGACAAGGAAGTCCGGGAGTCCGTCGTCGAAGGTGCCGGGGGCGGCGACGATGTGGTTTGTCTCGTGAATGGTGACGCTTTGGATGAGGGAGAGACGGTCATCACCGAGGGAGTCGAGGTGTTCAAAGCTGGCTTCGTATTCGGTGAAGAGACCTTGAAGAGAGGATTTCATGAGCCAGCGACCGACCTTGATTTCGCCGGGTTGGAAATCACCGAAGTTGGCGGTGAGCGCTGGGCTTAGTGATTGACCGGAGACCTCGGAAGCAATGATGTCAAAGTCGATGAAGAGGCCTTTTTCATTTTCGATAATGACCGGTTGGGAGGAAGTGATGCGGAGGTTATTTGCGATACCAGCGCCTTGGTTCTCGACCATCACGCCGAGAGAGAAGGGAATGCTGGGTTCAATGACGTCGGTGTGAGGGTCATCGGAAAAGACATCGCGCTGGTGGAAATATTTCAGAGCAAGGCTGGGGGTGGGAAGAACGGTGATGGTTTGGGGGGCAAGGGGGAGCTCGACGAGGAGGTCGTCCTGCATGTAGTTCACGGTGCCGTGGACAAGATACTGGACTTCACCATCAGGGGCAGCGAGCGCGGTGGGGATGATGGTCCAGGTCCAGTTGTTGGAGGTGCTTGGAGCAATGGTTTCGTTGACCGCGCCGGTGCCATCGATGCCGAAGAGGGCGGATTGGTCAGTGCCTTCCTCGTCAGTGATGGAGAGGGAGACGTTGAGACCTTCGATTGGGAGATCATCGTTGTTGCTCATTTCGAGGGAGGCCTCGAAGGCATCGCGGGTCATGACCGCTTCCTGCTCGATGCGAAGTTTGACCTTGGCGCAGACGCCTCCGCCGAAGGTGAGGAATTCCAGGAGCTTATTTTGCTTATCGACGTAGCTTTCGAAGGGGTCGGCATATCCTTTGGCACGGGAGCGATTGACGGATTCGATGACGGCGTCGGCAGCAGTGAGAACGGAAGAGCGGGTGATGAAGTCATCGCTCATGCCGGCGGAGAGATTTTCGACTTCGTAGATCCCCAAGTCGTAGTAGGTGTAGGTGCGGTTGAATCGATCGATGAGGTTGCCGACGAGAGCGGGTTCGGCAAGGCCAAGTTCGGTGGCGAGGATGTCGGTGCGCTCTGCGGGGGAGATTTGGATGCCGGATTCGCTGCCGGTATCGAGGCTCTCGAGAAGGATCACGGCGAGGGGGGTGAGGAGGGGGTTGTCGAGGTATTCGCGCCAGGCTTCGTCGCCGTAGGTCACCATTTGTTGGTCGAGGAAGGCCATCATGCCGCGCCCGGATTGTTCGAATTCGGTGAAGACGGGGAGAGCAATGACGGAACTGCGAGCGTCGCCGATTCCGGGCCCCGGGCCGTAAATACATTGCAGGATATCGATGAAGCAGTTGACGGAGTTACAGACGATGTCGGCAACGACACTCAGTTCGACGACGGTGCAGGCGCAGGTGAGTCCGGCTTGTCCGGCATCGATTAAATTACCGCTTTTGGCTGCTCCGGCTGCTCCGAGGGGGCAGGTGACAAATCCAGAACCGGGTATGTAGCCGATGAGGCATTCGGCGATGGCCTTGGCGAGACAGGGGTCACAGGATCCATTGGAGCCGGACACCTTTGGGACGAATCCGCCGCCACCGCCGCCGGCATTGGGAACGGCGCCACCACTCGCACTGCCACAACCGCCGCCACTGGCGCTAATGCCTTTGGCACCGCTAATGACGGAGTTTCCGCATTCGTAATTCCACTTGATCCTGCCACCGCCACAGCCACCGCTGCGACCTTGGGAGCGAGCTTGGCCGTATTGAAGGTCGGTGATGATGATGGGGAGGGTGATGGAGCTCTTGGCGGGGAGGGTTCC
Source organism: uncultured Verrucomicrobiales bacterium (assembly GCA_937916505.1). Lineage (GTDB taxonomy): Bacteria > Verrucomicrobiota > Verrucomicrobiia > Verrucomicrobiales > Akkermansiaceae > SW10. The sequence continues at coordinate 8,555 of CALFSW010000479.1, forward strand.
CAGGTCCTCGGCGAGGTTGGTGAAGAGCCATTGCGTGGTGGAGTCGAAGGAGCTTCTGAGATCCGAGACGGCAATAAGGCCGTGGTTGGTGATCGTGATGTCAATCTGGGTGGTCTCGCTTGTGATGGCGTCGAGATCGATGCGGGAGGGTTCGACGGTGATGACGGGAGCGGGGACATTGGTTTCAAAGATGGTTTCGATGACGACGCGGTAGCGGTCTTCGATTTGAGTGGGGACGACGGTCCAGACGTATTCGACGGTCTGGCGTTGGAGGAAGGCCCGGACGGAATTATTAATCCCGGAATCAAGGAAGATGGTTTGGCGGTAGGGGGCGTGTTTGTCTGCGGTGATGATGACGTCGTAGTAGCCCTGGGTGAGATCGGTAAAGGCGGCCTGGCCGTTGCTGTCGGAGGTGCCGGTGGCGACCCGGGCACTGGTGAAGGAATCGCAGATGACGACGGTGGCTCCGGCGAGGCGAGGTTGGCCGGTGGCGAAATAGGTGTATTCGTCTTCGCAGGTGATGGTGAGGTCACCCTGGGCCTGGGAGAGGGAGCGGAATTCAAAAGGGACAGACAGCTGGTTGTCGTTGGCTTCGAGCAGAAGGGTGCCGGTGTAGAGTCCGATGGGGAAGGCCTCATCAGGGCAGAGCTGCAGCGAGATCACGGTCGACTGGTCGGGCGCGAGAGAAGGCAGGGGAGTGGCGCTGGCTGAGGAGAGCCAAGGTAAATTCGGGAGGACGAGGCGAAGGGGGCCGGTTGAAATTCCGCCGATGTTTTGGACGGTGAAGTTGACGAAGCTTTGTTGTCCGGCGATCATGCCGCGCTGAATCGTGCCAGAAGAGACCGAGAGTTGGCTGGTGTTTTGGCAGACGGTGATTTCGATGCCGATTTGGCGAAGGCCGCCTTCGGTTCCAGTGATGCGAAGTTTGGCATCGTAGGTGCCCGCAGGCACTGCGGCTGAGGCGGTCAGCGTGTAATCGACGATCGTTTCCGCGAGGGAGGCCAGGGTCCCGCCGCTGGCCGGGGTGAAGGTGGCGGTGATTCCGGCAGGGGCGTCGAGGAGGGTAAAGGTGAGTCCGCTTTGATTCGCATCAGCGAGGTTCGTTAGGGTGAAGGAGCCCGTGATCGGGGTGTCGTCAGAGGTGAGTTTACGAGCGAGAGAGGAAGGATCGGTTTTGAATCCAAGGAGAGTGAAGGTATCTTGAACGCTGGTTTCGGGAGTGCCGGGGTGGCTTGCCCCGATGGTGTAGCTTCCGGCTTCTCCGGGGAGAGGATTGAAGGTGGCGGTGAAGTTTCCGTTGGAGTCGCTGAGGGCGGAGATGATGCGCTTGGTTTCCCGAACGGAGATGTGAATGTTGACCAGTTCGAAGGCGGCCGGGCTGCCATCAATTTTTGTGGCGGTGCCGGTGAGGGGGACCGGGGTTCCGGAGGGCCCGACGTTGAGAGCGGTCGCGACTGTGGCGGAGTAAGCGGTGACAACATCGATCATCCCGCTAATGCCGGTGTTGTTGGTTTCCACAATTTCATCGACCGCATTCAAGGGATCAACGCGGACGATGATGTAGTGAGGGCCACCGGTGAGGGGCGCGACGAAGGAACCAGCGCGTTCAAAGTAAAGATCGGGAGGGACAATTCCGGTGAAAAGATATTCTTCGATGAGTTTGTCATCGTCGCTGTAAATCTGATCTTTGGAGAGGAAGGCTTGCACCACGAAGGGGCCGGCGGCGGTGGTGGAGCCTTGGTTTTCGATGCGATAACTGTAGGAGCCAATCTCGTTCGTTTTGACCTCCGGGATGCCGGTGACCCGTGCCACCAGAAGTTCGGGCCGGGTCTCATCGGTGAGAATGACGGTGCCGTAGCCGGGGGCATGGGCCGGGGCCGAGGCGATGACTTCGAGATTGGAAGTGCCGTCGCTCGTGCCGTTGTCGGTGGTGTCGAGTTGGACCGTGATCACGGCTTGGTTTGCCGGAATGGTGGCTCCGGTGGGGAAGGAAACCCGTGAGTCACCATCGTGGGAAAGGGAGAGTGAAAGCGGTGAAGCCGTGACGACATTGCGGGTGATTGTGACGGGGGTGAGGGAACCTTCGATGAGGATTTTTTTACCGATGGAGAGGGTGAGGGTGGGGCCGTCATCGTCGGTGATGTCGAGTGCTTGCACGGGACTTTCGACCAACAGTTGTCCGGAGGTTGCTTCAAAGGCCCGGGCCCAGAGGGTGATGGCGCGGAGGCCATCGACGGTGTCATTGTCGATGGGGTTGAGCGAGACGGTGACGCTGGTTTGATTGGCCGGGATGAAGATTGATCCGAGCCTTTCGAAGGCCAAGGGGTCGGATCCGGAGATGCCAACGAGGAGGGCTTCCGAAGTGGCGCTGGCCCGGGTGATGGTGGCGAGAAGTTCGCCGGGTCCGGCAGCTTCCGAGATGACGCTGCGGTTGAGGGCGAGGGTGAGGGTGGGTTGGTCGTTATCGATGATGGTGAGATCGACCGCAGATCCGGCATAGGCCGGGGCATTTGCGACGAGGCGCAGGAGAGTGTCTTGCTCTGCGGTGTCGTCATCAAGAATGGTGAGAGTAGTGGCTTTAGAGGCTTCGCCATCGGCGAAGATGACGGGGCTGGTGATGGTGGACTGGCTGGCCGGGGATTGGGTGAAGGTCACATTGAGAGGTCCGGTGGTTTTGTTGCGGGTGACGGTGACCGTCACGGTGTCACCTTCGGTGGGAGCGGTTTCATCGACACTGATCTCGAGTGCGGGGACCGAACCATCGAGTACGATGAGGGAATCCTGGCCGGTGGTGAATCCAGGGGCCCGGGCGGTGATGGTCACGTTGGCATCGCCATCGGGGATCTGGTCATCGATGGGGACGATGGTGAAGGATCTGGAGCTTTGTCCTGCAGTGAAGGTGAGGTCTGAGGGGATGTTGACTTGATTGGATGGGGTATCCGAAAGAGTGGCGGTGAGGGGAGATGAGGTATCGCCATTTCGTGAGAGGTAGCCAGTGGCATTGCCTCCATTCGCCTCGTTGATTTCGGTGCGGTTGACGTTGAGAGTCAGGGTTGGGGGAAGGGTGAGAGCGACGGTGCTAAATTCGTTATTCGTTTCATTTGATTCGAGGACGAACAGTGCTCTATCGGTGCGGATGAGGAGATAGACCACGCCATTTAAACCGGTGTTTGGAACGGTGATGTCGCGGGTGATAGATTCCGTGGTTCCGGGAGGTGAGGAGACCACTGATGTTGAAATTGGCAATGGGGGTGGCATTGGAGCCGCTGGCATCACTGGCGAGGAAAATGGAATCTTGTCGGGTGCCATCGAAGTCCACGCCGCCGTCGTTTCCAACCTCCCAAGTCATGCTGACGATCGCTCCTGGAATTAGCGTGGTGGTTGAGGGGGTGAGGCTCAGAACGTTGAAATCAGGGAGGGTCGAGTTAGAGAGTCCAGGGGTAAAAACAACTCCATCATTTGTTTCGATAATTTGGGCATCGGTGGGTTCGATCTCGATGAGGGAGGAAAGGTCGATCAGCGAGTCGGTGGCATCTGCAATAAACTGAAGGAGGGTGGCATTTGTAGTCGGGTTCTGCACGGTATCGACTCCAGAGAGGTCGATGATTCCTCCTTCAAGTGCCTTGATGAAGAGCTGGCGAGTGGTGGAGTTGTTAGAGGTTAGGGTGGTGAGATTGGGGAAGTTTAATTGCGAGCCTACTCCTGTGGCTTGGAGGTAGCGATCAGCTGAAGAGATTTGCGTGTAGCTGGTGATGAGTGGTAAATTGACTATGGCGCCGTTGGTGAGGTAGATTGAGGATCCGTCGATATCTGAGAGAGCAGTCATTACAGGCACCGATCCTCCGCTGATTTGCAAAGTGGCACTCATGGTGGCTAAGGCAGTGAGGTCATGGATTCCTCCGGTGAGGGTGATTGCTCCCGAGCCAATGATGGTGGTGGCCATGCTGAGGTCGATGTTTCCGGGGCTGTCGCAGGTGATGTGTCCGGTGTTGATCTCACTGAGGGAGGGCGTGAGGAGGACGCCTCCGTTGAGGGCGGAAAAGCCAGAAGCGGTGTTGCTGAACCTCCCCGTGAAAGAAACGAGATCATCGAGGTCGATCACGCTTCCGGCTCCGTCTGCCGAGAAGGAAACGGCCCCGCTGGTGACTTCGGTGGCTTTGGGGATTTCGATGCGTCCTCCATTGAGAGCCCGGAAGAAAAAGTCATCGCTGAGACCGGTGGCCCCCTGGATGGTGGTGACATTCGGGAAAGAGAGCCGGCTGCCTGCGCCATCTGCGGTGAGGGTGTTGTCTCTGTTCTCTGTGTGGAGAAGCGCGGTGACGAGAGGAAGTTCCAGGACGGCTCCGCCCGTGACGGAAATGGAGGCGTTTTCGATCGTGGAAAGAGAGGTCAGGAGAGGAACGGAACCGAAGGAGACGTTGAGGTCCGCATGGAAGGAAGTGAGGTTGGAAAGGTCGTGGGGCCCGCCGGTGAGGGTGATTGCTCCCGAGCCAATGATGGTGGTGGCCATGCTGAGGTCGATGTTTCCGGGGCTGTCGCAGGTGATGTGTCCGGTGTTGATCTCACTGAGGGAGGGCGTGAGGAGGACGCCTCCGTTGAGGGCGGAAAAGCCAGAAGCGGTGTTGCTGAACCTCCCCGTGAAAGAAACGAGATCATCGAGGTCGATCACGCTTCCGGCTCCGTCTGCCGAGAAGGAAACGGCCCCGCTGGTGACTTCGGTGGCTTTGGGGATTTCGATGCGTCCTCCATTGAGAGCCCGGAAGAAAAAGTCATCGCTGAGACCGGTGGCCCCCTGGATGGTGGTGACATTCGGGAAAGAGAGCCGGCTGCCTGCGCCATCTGCGGTGAGGGTAGTATCTCGATTTGTGGGGTGGCTTAATTCTGTTAATAATGGAAAAGCAATGCTCGCGCCGCCGGAAACAAAGATTGATTGATCACTAAAGGTGGTCGCTTTGATGACTGAAGTGCCGCCGGTGAGGGAAAGAGTACTGGCGAAGAGAATCTCTTCCTCGGAATTGAGGCTTCGTAGATTGAGGGCATTGGCGACTTGGATCACGGGGTTGGCGGCAATATCAATCACGACATCATCGCCTCCTGCGGGGACGACGTCGCCTGCCCAGTTGGCGGCATCCGTCCATGAGGTGCCATCACCTTCACCATCCCAGGATACGGTAGCGGCCGAAAGAAGGCTGGTATTGATGAGGTAAAAGCATGCGAGAGCGCGATTTTTCATAGGTCTATGGCGGGGTCTTTCCGGTCCTCCAAGAACGTTCTTGAAAGTTCTAAAATAATATCAAGAATCATCATTTAGTTTTTGAGGTCAAGATGCTTCTTGAAGTGACACTTCCGTGATGCGAGGAGAAGGGCGTGACGCCGCGATTTTTTTTGATTTATCTACCGCTGATTCTTGAGGTGTCCGGAGTGACCTTGCGCCACGGGCTGGCCGCCGGAACCGGGGCTGACTTGGCGGGGAGGATCGATTTTGCATTGGTGGTGCAAATCGAGGTGGGCGGGATAAGCGGAGGAGGTGTTTCGGGATCGGGAGTTTTGCTGAACCCGGAATGGGTGCTGAGTGCAGGGCATTTGGTTTATTCTGCTTCCGCCCAGGATACGACGGTGGAGGTTGGGGGAGTGCGCCGTCAGGTTTCAGCTGTCCATCCTCATCCGGGGTGGCTTGAAGCTCCCTCGGTTGGTCTGTCCCAGAGGAATGATTTGGTGTTACTCCGGTTGAGCGAGGCTATTTCGACGGCTCCTTCCGTGCCAATTTGGGAAGGGGGCGGGAGTGGTCCGTTGATCGGACTGATGGCGGGTTTCGGCAATGGCGGGAACGGTCTTTTGGGGGCGTATTTGTCTGCCGACGGTCTGCAAGCAGGGATGAATGTGGTGGACCGCTCCTTGTTGGGGCGTGATGGCGGATTTTGGGTGACTGATTTTGACAGCGGACAGAGCCGGCATAATTCGTTGAATCAATCCACAGTGGATCTGCGGTATTTCGACATCGATGGTGGTGAGCCCAAGCTGAGCGAGACTGTTTTCACGGTTCCTGGAAATGAAAGTCAGGCCGGTTTTTCCGGACTCCCAACGGCGGAGAATTTTTTCCCGGGGAGCGGAGAGATCTTCCCCGAGGGAACGACGGCGCGAGGGGATAGTGGGGGTCCCTTGTTTCTCTACAGTGATGAGCGGGCCCGATGGGAGTTGGCCGGAGTGACGAGCTTCGGGGTGAATCCGCTCCATCCGGCCGGGTTCAATCGGTTTGACAGCCGGTATGGTGATCTCTCTTTTTTTACCGATGTGAGCAGCCAGCAGGATTGGCTCAATTCCTCGACGATTCCCGAGTTTTCATCGCAGATCTTGCTCGGATGCGGGCTGCTTGTGCTGGGCTGTGGCCGAAGACGGTGATTGTCGGTTCATCTCCAGCGCCGTGACCATCCTCCTCGATCCTGTGAAATACCCGGCTGGGGAAGTCTCCCCGCGCCATCATCATCGTCGCTTGAGCTTCAAAGGAGCGCTTTAAGTGATGGAAGAAAGCGGTGGGGGCTTTGGCAAAAGGGCGGGTCTCCATCGAAGACCAACCGGGAAAGTGGCTTAAGGGAGGGCCATCCAGATTCGTCTATGCCCCCTTCACGGGAGCGAATCGTAGAATTCTGGATTGGATTTCAAAAAACCAAAAATTATCCCGGGAGTGCGGGATCGGGAGTTGCGGAGCGCGGGGGCTCTGATAGCTTTCCGCCAAGACGTGAAGGGTGGATATACAGTAGGGAATGAGAAGCTGGTAAAAGTGATGAACGGGGCCTCCGTTCATCTGCGGGGGCTTTGGAAAAAGCAGGGAAAAGAGTCCGGAGCATTAAGGATTGCGGTTGTCGGAGGAGGTTGCAGTGGATTGCAATACCAGATGGACCTCGTCGAGGGTCCGCGGGACCGGGATATCATGGTGACCAGCAATGGGGTGGATGTGGTGATTGACCCAAAAAGTGCACTTTTTGTGAGTGGAAGCGAATTGGATTACTCGGACGACCTGCAGCAGGGGGGCTTCAAGGTGAGCAATCCCAATGCCGTCGTCACCTGTTCTTGCGGTGAAAGCTTTGCGGCATGATCGATCCTTTCGAACGATTTGGACTTCCCCGGCGCCTGGTGCCGGATTCTGGTTTGATTGAAGAAGTGACCCGCAAGGAACTCAAGAGGGTTCATCCTGATGTTGGCGGTGCGGAGGGTGAATTTGAGCAACTTCGGAAGGCTGCCGATCAGATCACCTCGCCAATTGGTCGGCTGGGGCTGGCTCTTGAATTTCTTGGGAATCGATTGGACGAGAGGGGGAGTGTGCCCGGGGAGGTGATGGATTTTTTTTCTCCGGTCGCGGATATCCTGCAGAAGGTTGATTGCTTTGTGCGTGAAAGGGGGCAGGCGATGAGTGGTTTGGGAAAAGCGGTTTTGGATGCCCGGGTTCCTGCTTTAAAGGGGGAGTTGGAGAAATTGATTACCGGGATTACCACTCTGGAAGAATCCTATCTTGGCCGGTTTGGGCGGTTTGATGAGGAGGGGTGGGAAACATGTCAGGACGAGATGCGGGAGGTTTATCGGGCCTTAAGTTTTCTGAGGAAATGGTTGGCCCAACTCAGGGAAGCGACGGGAAAGATTTTTGAAGCCTTGCTCGCGGGGTAGTTCATCTTTACTGAGCTGTATGAGCGAGGTGATCGTGGGCATTGATCTTGGAACGACACAATCGGCGATTGCCGTGGTGGATTCCGGATTCCCGATTCTTTTGGCAGACGACAAAGGGAGGACGTTGACTCCCAGTGCGGTTTGGATCGGGAAGAATGGTGAGACGGAAGTGGGACACGAGGCGCTCCGGAGGGCTGGAGTGGATCGAGTGGTTACAAGTGTGAAGAGTCTCATGGGTCGCAGGGCCGACGAGGTGGCGGGCGGGCTTTCTTCCGATGGAAAATTGGAGACGATGGCAGGGCCGCGTTCCCCCGAGGAAATTTCGGCTGAAATTCTGCGACACCTAAAAGGAATCGCCGAGTCACGCCTCGAAACCGAAGTTTCCAAGGCTGTCATCACCGTGCCGGCCTATTTTCATGATGCTCAAAGAGCAGCGACGAAGAAAGCGGGCGAGCTTGCCGGTTTGGAGGTGGTTCGAATTTTAAGCGAACCCACGGCGGCGGCACTGTCCTACGGTCTCGATCGTCTCAGCGAGAATGCCCGGGTGGCGGTCTTTGATTTGGGAGGCGGCACTTTTGATGTTTCGGTTTTGGAGATGCGGGAGGGAGTCTTTGAAGTTTTGGCGACGGCGGGTGATACCAATCTGGGCGGGGATGATTTTGATCGGGCCATTGTGGAATTTGCGGCAAATCGACTGGAGATTGATCTTAGAACCATGGATCCCATGGAGCTGGTGAGATGGACCAGTGAGGGACGAAGAGTGAAGCATCAGCTCAGTGAGGAAGAGGAGGCGAAATTTCGACTCCCTTTCACTGGAGAGGTCTTGATGACACGAGAGGACTTCAACAGATTGATGGCAACATTTTTGGATCGAATGGAGTCTGCGTGTCGGCGGGCACTCCTTGATTCGAATGTTTTGGCATCAGATTTGGCAGAAGTGGTGATGGTGGGGGGAAGTAGCCGCATCCCGGTAGTGAAAGACAGGGTGGAGAGGGTTTTCTTGAGAGAACCGGATCTTAGTCAACATCCGGATGAAGCGATTGCACGGGGAGCGTCAATTCAAGCTGGAATTCTCGCGGGTACGGTGCGGGAGGTGATACTTTTGGATGTGACCCCATTGAGTCTCGGAATCGAGACGATGGGAGGTTTGATGAATGTCTTGATTGCCCGGAATACGACAATCCCCTGCAAGGCCGGGGAAATGTTCACCAACGCGGTCGACGGTCAGGTTTCGATGAAAGTCCGGGTGCTCCAGGGAGAGCGGGAATTGGCTGCTGACAACTGGGAGTTGGGTTCATTTGAAGTGCCGTTTGAATCCGCCCGACGGGGACAGGCCAGGGTTGGCGTGGAGTTTCGAATTGATGCTGATGGCATCTTGTCCGTCCTCGCCCGTGATGTGGCAACGGGACTTGATACGGTGATCGAGGTCGGAAGTGCCGCGGTCGATGTTCATGAAGCCAAAGTGGAGCAAATGGTGAGCGAGAGTGTGGAATTTGCGATCGAAGATATGAACGCCCGGGTGTTCGAGGAAGCCCGGATGAAGGCCGGAGAGCTGCTGCCGGCGGTTGAGGTGGCGCTTGATCAGGCAGGGGAACTGCTGGACGATCAGGAGGTGCTGGAAATCAAGGAAGCCCGCAAGCGGGTTGAACAGGCGATTGATGAGAAAGAAGTCGGCTTATTGAAGGCCGCAGTCGAGAATCTTGATGAAGCAACCGAGACGCTTGCGGCCTTGTTGGTGCAAAGAGCAACGGAAGCACTTTTTTCGAGTTCCCAAGATTGACGGTGGGGGGCTAAATCCCCCACAGTCCGAGCAAGTAAAAGCATGAGTGGAAAATCCGGAGTCTTTATTTGCCCCTCTTGTGAGGCGGTCGTTCGTAGCGAAAAATCGTTGGAGGAGGGGATTGTCTGCGGCGAGTGCCAGCATGAATTTGGAAAGCCCGAAACAGCGGCCGCCGGTTCCCAGTCGGGGGGCAAGGCGATCAAGGTGGTTCCAAGAGGGGCCACGAAGAGTAAGAATAGTAATGTCATGCGCAATCTTACCGCTAAGAAAGCGCCTCCTGTCGTCTCTATTGGGGCGGTGGTGACTTCCGCAATCAATGCAAAGTCGCTTCAAGAGGCCGCCGATGAAATGAGCGGCACAGAGGGCGACGATGAAATGATGATGGCGGATGGCTCTCGTAGAATCCGCCGCCGAAAGAAGCGTCCCAAAAAGGAAAAAAACAAGGGGTTGATCCTGTTTCTGGCAGGGTGGCTCAGTGTGATCGCGATTATATTTACCCTCTTTAAGTTGGGACAAGATGACGAGAAAACGACTAAAGATGAAGAATCCGATCTGACCGAGGATGCGCGCAAGGTTGAGGTTTGGAGACGTTTTAAAGATCCGGTGAGAGGAGAATTCATCAAGTTCATGACCCACCCAACCAACGAAGGTCGGGAACAATTCATTGCCGACTCAGCCAATCTGTCACTGCAGTTTGGAAGGCATTATCGGGCCCGACCTTTCCCCAAGCCTGTTTATTTTTCTGGACCTGGTTTGCCAATTGCTTTGGTGGGCGGAAATGTGCTGGCGTTTTCGGAAGAGGACTATGCGATTGAGACGATCTGGCAGGACAAAGATGGAAACAAATTGGGGGCTGTTCATATTTGGGATCGAGATGCCTGGAGGATCGATTGGGAAAATTTTGCGCCCTACTCGACCGAATCTTGGTCCAAATTCCGGGCGGAACTGGGCTCTGAATCGGGAGAATTTCGACTTTTGGTGCGAAAACGCCGGACGGCGGATGAGGCTGAGAAATTTTACCTGAGTTTTTATCGTCCACCCGAATTTTTGGAAAAGGACAACGAGTATTTGGATACCGAATCTCCAGAGGTCGAAGTGAAGACAGATAGTGATTTGGGGCGGGAGTTTCTAAAGCTTTGGACGAACCATCTGGCGGGGAAAGTTCCTTATGGTTCTAATTTGGGAAAAGTCCTCGATCCGGGCAATTATCTTCGGATCACGGTGGAATTGGCTTGGGAAAAAAATGAACATGATGAGAGCATCATGGTTCTAAAGGATATTATCGGTGTTGCCTGGTTTGGAGGAGCGCTCCAACAGCTTCACCGGAAGGCTTTGAAAGACGCGACCAATGAAGCAGAGAGCAAACTTTCCGAAGACACCCACACCAAGGTCTCAGATTAAGTCGTATGAGTGAAAAAGAACAAAAAGAATCCGGCGATGAGATTCCGGAGGGAATGGTTCGCAAGACGAGGCGGGTCAGGAAGAGGCGGAAGGGATCTTCGGGGAGTTCTTCGGATTCAGAAGACAATGCCAATTCACTCTTTGCCAAGGCCAAGGATCTCTTGATCGGAATGCAGGATGAAGACGAGGACTATGGTCCCGTTGATGTTGCCGAGCAGGTTCGCAGGCTCAAGAAGAAGAAGGAAGATGACCGTCCTCTCGATGATGTTTGGGGGACCAAAAGGCGTTCTTCATCATGGCTGTGGATTGTGCTTGTAGGACTGATTACTTCGGTTGTTGCGATTGTGATAGGGATTGTGACGTGGGGGAAGGACGAGCGCGTTACAAAGGAGCCTTCTCCAGTTGACATTAAGGGGACGATTGGAACTTTGGATGGTTATGAGCCGGGTGAGGGCCCTCTGGGGTGGTTCAACGAAAATTCAATGGAAGTCCTGGACGGAGCCGTGAAGATCATCGACGTCGTGAATCAGGCTGAGAAGGTAGATGAAATTGAAAAAGTAGTTCGTGACTCCCCGTTTAGAGCGATGAGTCCGATCAATCTAAAAGATTGGGGCGAAAAACTCCTGACCAATCCGTCGTCCAATTTCTCAAGTCGTCCGAAGGTGGTTTATTCCTCTGAACTTTCCGGGGCAAAAGAACGGGGGTATTTAAGTGTTTCCGGAACGAGGGAAGGTGGGGATTCCTTCGAGGCTTTCTTTGTAAACGAGAACGAGAAGCTTTTGTTGGATTGGGATGCAACGACAGGTTGGTCCGAAATGGGAGTTCCGGAGATCGCAGAAAAGAAACCGAGGAAGCCGATTTTTCTTCGATGCCGCGTTGAAAAAAAGCCCTCTTTTGATCAGAGCTTCGGAACGATCGAATACTCGGGATACGTTTTAGCCGGGAATTTGAGCGATGAGTATTTTCTTGCGTATGTCCCCTTGGATAGTGACCGGGGCAAGGCAACTGACCGGGACTTCAAGCTCATGTTGAACTACGGAAGCTTCGTCTCGAACGAGCCTCCGCTGAAGAATCAAAAAGCGACGGTCCGGGTGCGTCATATCCCTGGAGTCGGGAAGGACGGGATTTTTGAAATTGTGGAATTTCTCCACAGTGGTTGGGTCACCCCTTAAGCGCATTTTTGACGCCCTGACGCATCGCTTCCAATGGAGCGTCGCAATTGAGCCAATATTCAAACGAGAGCGCCCCTTGGTGAAGGAGAAGCGAGAGGCCGTTTGCGATTCTCGCTCCCTGCATTTCGGAATCCCGAAGAAGCCGGGTTTTTGAGGGGTTGTAGATCGTGTCGTAAACCAGATGATGTGGCTCCACCCAACGGCTGGGAAATGGAGAAGGATCAATCGGTTTTAGACCCACCGAGGTGGTATTGACGATGAGCTCGCTGGCAGCGATGGCCTCTTCAAGGGCGGGGTCGTCCAGGGCGAGTATTTCGATTCGATCCCGTGGACCTTCGAGAACGTCGCGATGGGCCATGGATATGAGCTCTTCTTTGATGGGAGCCAGTTTTTCAATCGTTCGATTGGCAAGAATCAGTTGGGAGCAGTTCTCGACGATGCACTGGGTTGCGATTGCCCGTCCCGCCCCTCCTCCTGCCCCGATGATGATGACTTTCAGATCTCCCGGATCCACTCCGAAGTCTTCTCGAATCGCCCGCGTAAATCCGGGGCCATCGGTATTGAACCCGGTTCGGAGGCCATTCGAATCGAAGACGATGGTGTTGACTGCTCCCATTGACTTCGCAACAGGATCGACGGTTTGGCATGACTCGAGGGCTTCCAGTTTATGAGGGACGGTGACATTGATGCCCCGGATTCCCGCGGCATACATTTTATCGAATGCGGTGGAGACTTGTCCGGGTTCTACCTCCACACGGATGTATCTCGCGTTCAGGGCAAGAGCATCGAGTGCAGGTTGATGAAGTTGCGGGGAGAGTGAGTGGGCAACCGGTTTACCGATGACGGCATATCGAGCCGGGTGCTCACGGTTGACGTTGATGGAATCGAGTTGATCGAGGGTGAAGTATTTCATGCCAGAAGAGCGGTGAAACGATTGAGGCGGCGGAGGCACTCTTCTTTCCCGAGGATCTCCAGTATGGCACCGAGGTCGGGGCCTCCTGACTTTCCGGAGAGCGCGATTCTGAGCGGGAACATCAGCTGTCCTGGCTTCGCGGCATTGGCCTTGGCGGTATCACCGATGGCCCCTTTTGCGAGCGACCAATCAGTCAGTTCGGAAAAGCTCCCTGCGAGGCTTTTTAGAAGGGAAGCGGTGGATTCGTTTTTTTTAACTTTATCAAGGACGGTGGTGTCGATTGGAAAATCAGGATCGAGATAGAAGGCCACGGCCCCGGGAATATCGGTCAGGAGGGAAATTTTCTCTTGGACCGAGAGGAGCATTTCTCTTGTGGCGGTCGAGTCGCTTGCGGCGACCAGTTCCTCCGGAGTGAGCTTCATAAGGTGCTGCTGATTGACCCATCGGCATTTCTCAGGATCAAAGCGGGCCGGAGCCCTGTTGACGGACTCAAGTGAGAATTTAGCGATGAGGTCGTTTGCCGAAAAAATTTCCGATTCATCCTTGGGTGACCAGCCGAGGAGGGTCAGGAAATTGACAACTGCCGAGGGAAGAAATCCTTGCCGGGGGTAATCGCCGAGAGCAGCACCTTCGTCCCGCTTTGACATTTTAGACCCATCACCGTTCAGGATCAGGGGAAGGTGGGCATAGGCTGGTGGTGTCGCACCGAAGGCTTCGATCAACTGAAGATGCTTTGGGGTGTTCATAAGATGATCTTCACCGCGAATCACATGCGTGATTCCCATGGTGAGATCATCGACGACGTTTACGAAGTGGAAGACAAATGAACCATCCGACCGGCGCACGACCATGTCGGGGGTGTTGGATTCGTCGGTGTAGTCGATGACCACGTCGCCACAGACAAGATCGTGCATTTCGACTGGCTTGCGCTCAAAGCGGAATCGCCATGCTCCGTCGTCTTCATAGACCCGGTCTGCTGCGACGAGCTTCTCAAACCACTCCTGATAGATGGCGCTTCGTTGGGATTGATAATAGGGACCGCATGTTCCCTCATTGCCGGGGCCTTCCCAGTCCAAGCCCAACCATTCGAGCCCTTCGAAGATGGCGGCGCGCGCCTCTTCGGTATTCCGGGTGGAGTCGGTGTCTTCAACGCGAAGGACAAATGTCCCTCGGTGGTGTTTGGCAAAGAGCCAATTGAAGAGTGCGGTACGAGCCCCGCCGACGTGAAGATATCCGGTGGGCGATGGCGCGAAACGTGTTCGAACTGGTTTTGGCATCGGCAAAAATTATAGCCGGAGCCGACAAACCCGGCAACCTGGATCGCTGAATAATTGATTCCGGTTAGTAAAGAGTTCTGCGGGGAGAGGGCTTCTCTTCCTTTTTTTCCTCCATTTTTTCAAAGTCGCCTTCTTCGCAGCAACGAACAAACCCTTCGCCGTAGCATTTTAGCCGATCCCATTGTCCGCGAATGTCTTCAGCCTCGTCTTCCGTGATTGAGCTATCGAGAGCCGCTTGTGAGATCCTTGAGAGTAGTCCCGAAAATTGTGAAACGATTTCGTTGGTCGCAGGAAGCACTTCAAAGCCCTTCTCGCAGGTGCTGGGAGGATTTCGGACAAAGTAACCGTTACATTTTTCACAGAGCCACTCAACAATCCGCTCTTCCTCGGTGAGCCGGATGATTTCAAGAATTCGATCCAAAGGGTTTCGGGAACCACTGCCACTTTCAGATTGCTCCTGCGCCCACTTGTAAACGAGTGACAGGGAAACTCCTAATTCACTCGCGACGGCCTTCGGACTGCTGTTTTTGAAGGCCTCTTTGAAAACTTCATAACTTTCCATTGGTTGGAACGTAGGGAAGTCATTGCAGTTATGCAAGGCTACTAATGTCCCGGCACGTAAAGTTGGGAGCCGGTCCTGATCATTTGCTCCGGGCTGAGGTCGACATTATTGAGCTGGTTGAGCTTGGCGACAGTCGTCTGGTATCGTTCGGCGATTTCCGAAAGACGGCTGTTTTTGGCGACGATGATGAGCTCCGGCTCGGTCACAGACAGAGGTGGGAGATTCCGGGCCACGCGACGGATCTCTGGCTCACTGGTCGTGAGATACGGATTTGTCTTTTCCTCAATCGGAGCTTTTGGTGGGTCTTTCCGAATCGGTGTTTTTACGATTTCCTCGGGTTTCATCGTCTGAGTTCGAAGCTTTCCAGGAATGTTGAGAACTTTCCCGATGCCCAGTCGTTTGGGATCGAGGCCAGGATTGGCAGCCATCAATTGATGGAGACGGATTCCGTGAGCTTCGGAGATACGACCCAGAATATCACCTTTTTTGACGGTGTATCGTCCGGTTTCGGTCAGTGCCGCTTTGGAAGAAATGGGTGAACTCCGGGACCCTTGGCCGGGGATATTAAGAGACTTCCCGATGGGGATCTTACGAGGGTTGAGTCCGGGATTGGCTTGTTCAAGTGAAGAGACTGAAATTTTATGCCTCCTCGCGATCGACCAATAGGAGTCGCCCGGGCGAACCTGGTAACGGTGTCTATTGGAAGGGGCGGAGGAGGGGAGCTCTTGTGGGGAAAGAGTTTTTTTACTCAGTTGTCTTAGTAACATCTGAATTTCAGAAACTTCAGCTTCGAGTCGATCTATACGTTCATTGACCGAGTCCCCCACAAGAGGAGAGGCTGTCGCAAACAGGTAGAAGGCAAAAGGACGCACATTCATGATGTGAGGGAAGATAATTCTAAATTCAATTTCGTTCAATAAACTTTATTTTAAAAATTACCAAACTAATTCGCAGGGGAGGATTCCGAATTTTCTTCCCGTAAAGTCTGGCTGCGCCCGGCAATCTCTTCGACATCTGCAATCGAGGTCACTTGAGAGAGCTGTTGTCGAAGCGGTTTGGCCCCGGGAAAGCCTTTGCAATAGGTCATGAGCCTTGATCTCATCGCCATCAGGGTGTGTTTTTCTTCCCCATATCGATCTGATTCCACTGCAAGTCGACAATGGCGAATGACAAAACTCCATCTCTCTGTGATCGTCGGGCGGGGAGGAAGTTTGCCGGTTTCGAGATACGTTTTTGTTTCAGAGAAGATCCAGGGGTTTTGCATGGCGGCCCGCCCGATCATGACACCGGAGACCGCGGTGGATTCCTTGCGGTGTTTTAAGATTTCCGCCGAATCAATGTCACCGTTGCCAATCACGGGGATTTTGATGGATTGGGCACATTCATCGATCACCTCCCAGTCAGCTTCACCCCGGTATCCCTGCGATCGGGTTCGGCCATGAATCGCAACAGCCTGGATTCCACAGTCTTCGAGAAGATGGCAAATTTTCGGAGCGTTGATCGTTTGCTGGTCCCAACCGATGCGAATCTTTCCTGTCACCGGCACCTGATCTCCTACGGCCTTGACAATCTTGGACGCGGTCTCAGCGAGAAGAGGGCAGTCTTTTAGGAGTGACGACCCACCATTTTTTGAAACCACTTTGTTCACCGGGCAGCCAAAGTTGAGGTCGATGAAATCTGGTTGTTTCCAATCGATGATTTTTTTTGCGGCTTCGCCCATACGTGCCCCATCGGCGCCAAAAAGCTGAACCCCGACCGGTCGCTGCTCGTCGGTGAACGTGGTGTATTTCCGCGTGCGGTGATCCGCCTGCATGATTCCTTCCGCGGAGACAAACTCGGTCACCATGACATCTGCGCCCAGCTCCTTGCAGAGGGTTCGAAAGGTCACATCAGTGACTCCCGCCATCGGGGCGAGGTAGACCGGAAACTGATCTTGAAACCACGGAAGCATCTATTCCTCCTCGTTTGTTGATTCTTCGGAAGCATCGCCCCCTTGATCCCCGGCTGAGTCATCGATCTCTTTTTTAGAGTCTTCAGTGTCATCAGGAGGAGTCGGATCATTTTCCCGAGTGGCGGGCTCTGGATCCAAAAGTTGTTTGACCTCCTCTTGCACCCGATCGACATCCGAGAGGGGAATCTGCGGGTCCTTGATGATGTAAACAGCTCCCGTTTTCCGTTGTTCGTAAACACGAAGGATTCCCGACGGTACTTCCTGGGTATCGGTTTCACGAAGGAGCTTTTTTCGCTCAAGCATGACTGCCAGAATGTAGCGGGCGTTTTCGGTATGCTCTTCATCGTCTTCGACCATCTTGTGCAGCAGGGTCTCCGGATCCTGGTCTACGACATCCTCGGCCTTTGCCTCGACAACCGGTGGCTCGTAAGTGGTCACCCACGTGGAAAAAGGGAGGGCGTCATCTTCACGATGGACCCAGGCATCCTGGCAGAAATCCTTGCGCAGGTAACCGGACGAATCGGGGTCGGGAAAAATGGCAGCACGGATTTTTTGGCCGGCTTCGAATTGTTTTCCGGTGGCGGCACATTCGCGGGACCGCGATTTGATACTCCAGGGTTCTTTCATGGATGCGAATTAGGCGGGTAGAAGTTTACGAAGGGTTTGGTAAATGGGGCGACCAACCAGACGTCGCTGAATCAGCAGGAGAGCGACAGTGGTGGCAAGGATGTTGGTTCCCCATGCCGCCCAAACAGGGGGAATGTAACCCGACTCTCCCAAGGCCAGAAAGACGGTCGATGAGAACATAATTCCCGCGCACATGAAGACGGCAAGCGCAATTCCTCCTCCAGTTCCTCTTCGACTAAAAACGATTCCCAATGGGGCGGCCAAGAGAACAATGGCCAGACAGATCGCGGGCTGAGCCCAGCGATAGTGCCACTGGGTCAGAAAGCGCCTTTTGTTTCCCCACTCGGAGGTGCGGTTTTGTACGAGCCAGCTGTAAAGTCCGGGGATGCCCAACTGCTCGGCCCGGAGGCCGGGCTTGATGAGCTTCCATGGAGTCTCCGGCCACCGGGTCTTAATCAGGGGGTCCTGAATGTTCTTTTCCAGTTTTGGGGAGATCGGGCCTATTGATCCGTCGGGCATATCAAGACGATGGGTCATGTCCCACTTGCTCACCCCTGTGAAGGTCCAGTTGTTGGTTTCCCGATCCCATTCCGCTGATTTCGCTTCCAGGCGACTCTCGGGTTTTCCTTCAGGAGTGAAAGAGCGAATGATGACGTTCTTGAGTGCTTCTCCACGATGATACTCGTATGGGAAAATTCCCACCAACCAAAGTCGACGTTCATCGCTCTCCGAGTAAACGACATTGCGGGCTTTGCTGAGTGCCCCCATCTCGGCTTGTTCAAGAAGAGCCTCCTGATATCCTGACGCCGCAGGAGCCCAGCGATAGTTGAATCCGAGGCAGACCAAGCTGACCATAAAGCCCATTATGATCAGGGGGGAAATCAGCCGGGCAACTCCACGTCCGGTCTGAATGATTGAGACAATTTCCTGGCCGCGCGAAAGTTTACCCAGCGAGTAGAGCATGGCCAAAAGAAGTCCGAAGGGAGCAAATTCAACAAAGACCTTGGGAAAAGTGGCAAGATAATATTTCCCCATGAAGGCGAAGGTGTCGGCACTTTCTCGAAAGTTCCCCATATTGTTGGTGAGATCTGAAATCAGCCAAATTGCATAGAGCGAAGAAAAGCAGAGAAGAAAGGCTCCCATGAAATTTCTGATGAGATAGCGATCAATTGCTCCGACCATCCCGTAATAGAAGGCGGCGAGTGCGGGAACGAGGCAAAGAACAGCAAGGATTTTGGGTCTTAATAAATGCGCTGTCGCGTCCGAGTCAGGAAATCCGGTCAAATGATCCCTTACTTCGACAATCTCCCGGGGGGCCAGAAGAGTCGCCAACCCCAGACCGAGTAAGGTCAGCAGAATCGCTGGTAGAAAACGGTGAATGACAGGGAACATCTGCAAGGGGGAAGACTAGCGTGATCAACAGAAGAAGCAAACACGGCAATCTGAAATATCGACCTTTTGAAAGTTGCCCGGATGGATGGTCGTAATCGCAAGGGCATGGTTCACCCCCACCGGCAGTGTCCTTTTTTCAAACTCCTCTTTCCGGCAATTGCCGTGGCGTTGGTGATCGCGCTGGCCTTCTTCTGGAAGCCGATGCTCCTAGAAAGAGATCGTCAAAAGGATTCCGGGTTTCGTTCACTGAGTTCCAGAATCCTTGCTGACTCCAAGTCCGGCGATTTTCTTTCGAAAGACGAACTTTGCGAAACTCCGGCCCTTCGGGTTTCGTCGGAAACAGCCAACCCTCGTGTGAGTCCCAATGACAAGGTGGCTTCAAAGGGCGAATCGAGGCCTGATGCCGGTTTTGACCCGGATGATGAGTCTGTCATTGCAGCCGCCAAATCAGCTGATCAGCAGAACAAGATTAGTGGCATCCGAAGTCGTTTGCTGATGGAAGCAGCAGAAAGAGCTCTTCATTCCGAAACTCCATGGGCGGATTTGTCTCTGGTGGCATTGGCCTTCAAACGTGCCGGGGATGGGGAATCAGCACGCTACTGGTTTATGCGGGCGAGTCGACTCGCTTCCGATCCGGATGATATTAAAGAGGCCTCGCGCGCGCTTCGGGAAGTCGTGAAAAATGCGGTCTCTGCCGGGTATTACGACATTGCCATCGAACTGATTGGCCGCATTCCGGAAGCGAGTGAAAAATCGCGTGCCCGGGCTGAATTGGTGAAAGCCTACGCACGCGGTAGAAAATTTGACGTTGCCCTTCAACTGGCCATGACCCTCGGTGATGACAAAGCAAGAGGGGTGGCTCTGCGAAGCATCGCAGAGTATGAAGCTCGCTACGAGGGTTTGGAGTCCGCCCTGCAAACCCTTCAAGCCATCACCGACCCGGCTGAACGCGACCGGGCTTATGGCACGGTCGCAGGAATCCGGGCTGGTGTGGGGGACTCGGACGGAGCCTTGACTCTTCTGAATCGGATTAAAAATTCCAGGACCCGGGATGCTACGGTGGCCCGCATTGCCACGATTCAGGAACGAGGAGGAGCGGTCTCCATCGAGGCTCTTGCCGGACTCATCCATGATCCGACATTTCGTGATGAAACGCTTCGCGAATTGATCATGAAGGAAGCGGCACGACTGGGAGTTGACGTGGCGGAGTCGTCCATCAACCGAATTGAAACCGAAGCCGCCCGCGCGAAGGCGTATGAGTCACTGGTGTTCCTTCAAATTCGTCAAGGTGATCTGGATGGCGCATTGGCCCGCGCCCAATCAATTCATCAGGAAGCGGCCAGATTTCGTGCGCTCCAGGCAATCGCAGTGGCTGAGGTTCGCATCAATGGCGCCCTGTCAGGTCGAAATATTGCCAATCTGATTGGTGACTTTGAAATGCGGGAGACGACCTACGGAAAGATCGCGCAAAGGGCCGCGGTTTATGGTCAGAACGACGGTGCGGTGGCCACGATTCAGTTCATTGATGATCCTTCGGAGAGGGCGATGGCATTTGCGAATGTGGCCCTCACCCAAGCCCGATACGGTCAGGATCGATCGGCGCGAATTTTGGTGCAGGATGCCACCCGTGAATTGTCCCGCGTTGAAAGTCCCCGCGAAAAGGCCCGGGCCCAGGGATTGGTTGCGGAGGTCTTTGCCGAGACCGGGGATTCGGACTCGGCCATGTCGACTGCTGCGGCTATTTCCAACAGCAGTCTTCGAGATGGGACCTATCAACGTGTTGCCTTGAGCTTCGCCAAAGTCAGCGAACCGGCTCTTGCCGAGCAAAGTGCCCAGCAGATTGAGCGTGAGACAACCCGTGAGCGGGCGCTCGATTCGATTGCCACCACTCTTGCCCGTAAAGTTGCCCTGACGGATGCCATGCAGTTCGCCGCCCGCTTGGATGGCCACCGCCAACAAGTGCGCTTCCTTCTTGGTGTTGCCGGCCGGAAGTCATAGCTTGTCGCGGTGAAGATTAAACCGCATTGGCAAATTCTCCTGTCTCTGGCTCTGGCCACCCTGATGGGAATTCTTTTTCGAAGCATGGGAAAAGAGCCGGGATTGGCGACCGATTTTATCAATGGCGTGATCATGAGCTGTGAAGTGGTCGGGAAGCTTTTTATGAATCTGCTCAAAATGATCATTGTCCCGTTGGTGGTTTCATCGGTCATCGCCGGAATTACGAATCTCCATGGGGTCAAAGGTTTTGGTCGGTTGCTTGGCAAAACAACAGGCTTTTACGCCTTGACCAGTCTGCTGGCAATCTGCCTGGGATTGGTCCTGGTGAATGTCATTCAACCCGGTCTTTCAAACGGAGTTCCCAATGAAGAGATTCGCGCGGCTTTCGAAGATCATGAAGCGACCGAAGAGGAGAAAAAGAAAGTGGCTGATGCCCAGGGTGATGGAGTGGAACAGGCGGGCTTTTTTGCCCAGCTTTCCGGATTTTTTCTCAGAATGGTCCCGGTCAATGTCCTTTCAGCCGCGGCCGTGAACGGGCAAATGCTCGGGCTGATTTTCTTCAGCATTCTTTTTGCGATCGCAATGACCCGGCTTTCCCGTGATCAGGTGTCACCCCTCCGCAATCTTTTCACCTCTCTCAATGATGTCATGATCGTTTTGACCCAGGCGATCATGGCCCTTGCTCCCATCGGGGTCTATGCCCTCATCGTTCCGGTGGTCTATAAAACAGGTGGGGTTCTTTATTTGGCACTCGGGAAGTATTTCTTCACGGTTTTACTCGCCCTCGGGATCCATCTCTTTGTTATCATGCCGATCATTATTAAGGTTCTTGCAGGCGTTAATCCGCTCGACCACTTCCGGGCAATGCGCACCGCTCTTCTGACGGCATTTTCGACGGCATCCTCTTCCGCAACTCTTCCAGTGACGATGCGCTGCATCCAGGACAATGCCGGGGTCTCCAAGTCCACGGCGAGTTTCACCTTACCTCTTGGTGCCACTGTCAATATGGATGGTACGGCACTCTACGAATGCGTTGCGGTCATCTTCGTGGCGCAAGTGATGGGATTTGATCTGCCCTTGGCAGCCCAATTTATGGTCGTGATCAGCGCTCTGCTCACCAGTGTCGGAGTGGCGGGGATTCCTTCGGCTTCGCTTGTTGCCATTATGATTATTCTGACCAGTTCCAATATCCCGGGAGCCGAGACCGCCGTCATTGCCCTGCTCGCGGTGGATCGACTTCTCGATATGAGCCGGACCGCGGTCAATGTCTTTGGTGACAGCTGTGCCGCACTCGTTGTCGCCAAAAGCGAAGGCGAAAAAGTCCTGCAAGGGTGATTTTTTAACACTGCCTTCTTCGCCGAAGAGCGTTAGTTTTCGCCCAGATGACCAGCGAGGAAATCAAAGATCAGGTCTATGACATGGGCAAAAAGGCCCGGGCGGCAGCACTTGCGCTTGCGGTGCTTTCCGAGGAGAAGAAGAACGAAATCCTCCGTGCGATTGCGGGAGGGATTCGGAGTGCTGCTCCGCAGATTCTCGAAGCGAATGCCAAAGATATCGCCGCAGGTGAGGCAAGAGGGCTTACTTCTGCGATGTTGGATCGCCTGCGTCTCGATGCCGATCGACTCGAAGCAGTGGCCGCAGGTGTTGAAAAGGTTGCGACCCTGCCTGATCCCGTGGGCGAAATTCTAGGCGAATGGGAGCGCCCCAATGGCATTCGAATCCAACAGCTCCGGGTTCCCATCGGAGTGATTGGAATCATTTATGAAAGTCGCCCCAACGTCACCAGCGATGCCGCCGTCCTCTGTTTGAAGTCCGGCAATGCCACCATTCTCCGGGGCGGTTCCGAGGCCATTCATTCCAACCGGGCGCTTGCCGGAGCGCTGCAAGCCGGGGGAGAGAAGGCGGGGCTTCCCGAAGGTGCCATTCAGCTGATTCCTTTCACTGATCGTGAGAGCGTCGCAGTGATGGCCGGGATGGACAAGTATCTCGATCTCATCATTCCGCGCGGAGGGAAGGGCTTGATCGAGACCGTCGTCTCGCTCGCCCGCATGCCCGTCATCAAACATTACGATGGGATCTGTCATGCCTACATTCACCCCGAAGCCGATCTTGAAATGGCGGTCGGGATCGTTGTCGATTCCAAGACGCAAAAGCCCAGCGTCTGTAATGCTTTGGAAACCCTCTTGGTGGATGAAGCGATTGCCGGGGAGTTTCTTCCCAAGGTGGCGCGAGCTCTCGCCAGCAAAAACGTTGAACTGCGTGGAGACGAAGAGACCTGTGCGCTCATTGATGCCAAGGCTGCCACTGAAGAGGATTGGAGCACGGAGTATCTCGACTACATTCTCGCAATCAAAGTGGTTCCTTCGATGCAGGCAGCGATTGATCACATCAATGAATATAGCTCGCAGCACACCGAGGTGATCGTGACCTCGAATTCGGAAGCCGCCGAAACCTTCCTCAGCCAAATCGACTCCGCCTGCGTCTTCCATAATGTCTCAACCCGATTCAGCGACGGTGAGGAATTCGGATTCGGTGCCGAGATCGGGATCTCCACCGACAAGCTCCACGCCCGCGGGCCGATGGGCCTGCGCGAACTGACTTCTTATCAGTATCGGGTCAGGGGTGAGGGACAGTTGAAGGCCCCGTGATGAGTTTGGATCAAAGGGTCTTTAGTTTCACAAAGATGCCGATGGCCTTTTTATGCTGACTCTCGCTCGTCCGAACAGGACAACCCGGTATCCTGGCTTGGTCTGACGCTTCCGTGGCGACCGGGCTACTCTCGATAGAGATTCTTGTTCGATGCCGAGAATTCTGTCTTTAAGGTCACCGTTAAACCCGAGAGGTCAACGAGATGGGGGTTTCCAAAGGTCCACTCACGGGTCTTGCCATCATGGGGAAAGCCGATGAGGAGATGCAGGGCATCCTCGGTCACCTTGGTCGTGTCTTCGGAGGGTTCGTAGTAAAAGGTGCGGAAACCGGACTTGATGGATTTCTCCTCAAAAAGCTTGGGGTCGAGATAGGCGACTGTGCCGGTCGGGAGGTGCTCGACCCGCAGGTCGGGATATCCCGAGCGTTGGATTTCGCCCTCCTTGGTTTTGGGGAAGTCACAGGAAAAATTTGGATGGGCATCAATTTCGATTCGAAGGGCATTTTCGAAGAGAGCTGAAACCTCGTTGATCCGTCTTTTCTCGCGGGCCGGGGAATTTGGCTGGCTCAACTCCATGGCGACCCTCGAACTGGCTTGGGGAAGAAATTTAAGAAGCGCGGTGTGTTCCTCAACGGGCGGCAGGACTTGAACCTCGCAGGTTTTCTCGATCACGTCGGAGAACTTGAATTCATTCCCGGTCACAGCGCTTAATCCTCGCAGGGTCACTTCTTCATGAGACGTTTTATGCGCTGCAACCGGCGGTCGTAGAAAATACCCGCCCAGTCCTCCGATGACCAGGGTGAGAATTGGGATGATGACCTTCATGGGGTCGGGTCTACAAAAAAAGCCCGCATCAGGCGATGCGGGCTTTTTGAAAAGGAGACGGGAGTCTTAGACCATGGACTCAATGAGCTTCTCGAGCTTCACGATGTCAGCGGAGAATGCGCGGATCCCCTGCGCGGTTTTCTCAGTGGCCATGGCATCTTCGTTGTACTCAAAGCGGAAGGCTTTTTCGTCGAGGGAGATTTTTTCGAGATCGCTGTCGGGAGCATCGGCATTGAGCTTTTGCTCAAGGGGGCCGTCGGCATTCTGAAGCTGCTCCAGAAGTCCCGGAGAGATCGTGAGAAGGTCGCAGCCAGCCAGGGATGTGATTTGGCCGACGTTACGGAAAGAAGCGCCCATGACCTCGGTCTTGTAGCCGTGCTTCTTATAGTAGTTGTAGATCTTGGCCACGGAAAGGACGCCGGGATCGTTGTCGCCGGAGTATTCTTCGCCGGTCTCTTTCTTGAACCAATCGTAGATGCGTCCCACGAAAGGAGAGATGAGCTGAACTCCAGCTTCGGCACAAGCGACGGCCTGGGCAAAAGCGAAGAGAAGAGTCAGGTTGCAGTGAATGCCCTCTTTCTCGAGTTCTTCGGCTGCTTTGATGCCTTCCCAGGTGGAAGCGATTTTGATGAGAATACGGTCGCGGGAAATGCCTTCGGACTCGTATGCGGCGATGAGTTGCTTGGCCTTGGCGATGGTGGCGTCCTTGTCGAAAGAGAGACGGGCGTCAACTTCAGTGGAAACACGACCGGGAACAATCTTGAGGATCTCGATGCCGAAGAGAATCAGGACGCGGTCCATGATGGCTTCGGTGAGAGCAGCATCCGTGAGTCCTGAGTCCTTGTTCTCGGCAACCGCCTTTTCGACGATGGACTTGTATTCGGGCTTGCTGGCGGCCTGAAGGATGAGCGATGGGTTGGTGGTCGCGTCCTGTGGCTTGTATTCCTCCATGGAGGCAAAGTCGCCGGTATCGGCAACGACGGTTGTAAAGTCTTTCAGGCTATCAAGTTGGGATGGCATAACCCCTTTGAAATGCCCTTGGCAGGCTGCTGAGGCAAGACTTTCTTGAGAATTAGGGAATCGAGATGACCCCGGGCTGTCGCACTGGGGATCGGGATCACCACGGGGAGTTTTATGAATAAGCTATCGTGCTTGTAATTCCCGAGCCGTCCAAGGGGTTTTGCGCGCCGAAGTGGCAGCTCTCACGGCCTTCACTTCAGCCGGACTGACGGGATCGGCCTGATGACCAAATGAGCTCCTCAGATAAGCCAGAACATCCGCGATTTGTTGATCACTCAGCCCACCCATCGGGGGCATCGGAAGCGATTGCGCGGTCGTTCCATATTCCTGCCCCGCCACCTTAACTGGTCCTTTCAGACCGTGGAGAACAATCTTGATGAGCGCTGATTGATCATCCCCCGACACCCGCTCACTCCCCGCCAATGGAGGATAAACTCCCGGCAGACCTTTCCCTTCGGGCTGATGACAACTGAGACAAGCCATGGTATAGACCCGTTCCCCGGGAGAGGGCGCCTTTGGTTGCTCTCCACGCAATTTGATCAAATAATCCCGCTGGGCCGCACTCCCGGTCTTTAATTCATTTCGCTCAAGCAAAGGTGACCATCTGTCCTCCATGGAACGGGCGCTGAGTCGAAGGGCATAGTTTAGAAAGCCATCAAGCGGTTGATCCAGAACTGCCACTGCCACCGAGACGGCATCAGGTTCAGGCAGATAACTGGCCGCCACCACCGATTCGACCCGCACCCGCGGGTGGGGATCCCGCACGCTCTTCTGTAAATGTTCCCGGGACTCCGGCAAGCGATCCGACCACATCCCGGCAACTCGCGCGCCGTATGCACGGACGCGAAAGTCCTGCGATCCCAGCAAGCGTTCCAGCAACTCCTTCCGGGGTGCTTCGTGAGCTTCATACACGCCACAGATCTCAAGGAGATGACGCCCATTCGTCACCTTTGAAATCAGAACATCCGCCGCTTTTAAAACTTCCGGTCGGGGAAGATCAAAAAGCAAACGCTTGGCCTGATACCGGGTCCATCGTTCTTCCGAAGCCAAGCGCGAGAGTAGTTCGGCTACGGACATTTTTGATAAATTCGGCTGCACCACCGGAGCATGGTTTTTGGAAGTGATTCGCCAAATTCGCCCGTGTGATTTGTCCCGCTTCGGGTCGGCGTAGCTCGCCTGGTAGTGACCAATGATGGGATTATACCAATCCGTGAGATACATCGCCCCATCCGGACCCACGCTGACATCAACCGGACGAAAGGCGTTGTTCGATGACTTTAGGAGCTTCGGCAATTGCCTTGTCTGAAATCCCGAGCCGGCATCTTCAAAGTGATGCAGTTCCACCACCGAACCAAAGTATCCCCCAATCAAGGCACAGCCCTGAATCTCCTCCGGAAGAGCTTTCGTCCCAATGATGTCGAGGGAGGTCGTCTTCGGAGAGGTATTGAACAAAGACCCCACCGAATGATACTGCTCCGGCGAATTTCGATAAGAAATACTGGCCTCTGTCTCGGAACCACTTCCACCGGGACTCGCTCCACGCACCAACCCCGGCACCGACCAATACCCTTGCGGACGGTCACCGGACTTATGAAAGACCTGCCCGTAGTCATCAAAGGCCACGCCCCAGCAATTCGCCCCGGCCATTCCTCCGCCAAAGAAGCCTTCCAACCTCATCGATTTCGGCCGCAGTCGCCAAATCGCGGCCCGATCCAATCGGGCAATGCCCCACGGCGTCTCGACCCGCGACATGGCATGCAATCCTTGGGAAAACCACAGACTCCCGTCCGGGCCATGACAAATGCTATTGATCAACTGGTGGGTGTCTCCCACTCCGAAGCCCGATAAGATGACCCGCTTTTCATCCGCCTTTTCATCGCCGTCCGTATCACGAAAGTGAAGAAGCCGGTCAAAGTCACAGACATAAACCCCGCCATCGCCAGGCTCAACGCCCTGCACCATGGTTAATCCTTCCGCAAACTTCCACGATCGATCAGCTCGCCCATCCTTGTCGGTATCCTCACAAATTAAGATGTAATCCTGCGGCTTCGAGCTCGCAAGCGACTGCGGGTATCCCGGCGAACAGGCAACATACAGGCGCCCCTTTTCATCCCAGGAAAATTGAGTGGGGTTCACCACGCCATCGGCTTCCGAAGCGAATAAGTTCACCTCATACCCATCGGCGATCGTAAACGTCTTCAACTGTTCTTCCGGACTCAGCGCCTCTCCCTCGGAATGAGCAGGAGTGATTTTTGGCAGACTCAGCGGACCTGCAATCTGACCCAAAGCCAGTCGATGAATCCGTTCGTCGGCCAATCCGACATACTTCAACTGATCTTCAAAGGCCCCCTGCAAGGAGGGCAATCCACCGGCGCCTTTGCCATACTTTTGATTCACCCGATCCCCGTAGGCAAAAGACCAATTGGCCGGACGCCAGCAATCAAACCACAGCTGGTTTTTCCGCACGATGGCCCCCAGCAAGGCATCCCGATTGGATGGTTTCACCTGCGGAACCAAACTTCTCCCCGCAATCCGTGCGACCGTGCGCAGGCCCGATTCATGCAAATGAATGCCATCTTTGGTCAGCCTCTCCACCTGGTCTTTCAAAGGGGTATACAAATCGACAAAGACCGCTCCGCGTTGGTCTGCGATCTTTCGAACTGCTTCCACATAAGCCTCAACATCCCCATTCGCCGTGGTGAGATCCGGAGCGAAGGGTGCCTCCGGTTTTTCAAAAGGCGTCGGCGAAAGGAGCACGAGCTTTGATGTTCGCATGGCATACTGGTCAAGCAGCCGGTGATAGGCGCTCGTGAATTCAGCCAGTCTCCCGACTCCATCCAAGGCCTCCATCTGACCAAATTGCGCGATCATCACCGTCGCCCCCGTGGCCTTTAATTGCTCTTTCCACGACCCGAAATGCAAATCCCGCCATTGCTGATAAACGGTATCGGCCTCCCAAGCCATGGATCGGAAGCGTGGCTTCTCTTCCCGGAATCCCGTGGCCAGCAGCGCTTCCAGCTCTCCTGATTTCTGATCCCGCACCAGATTTTCCTGCCCCACAAATACCACCACATCCTCTCCGGTCAGAGTGAACTTGCGATCTTTGAACCCTTCCCGGGAACCGGGAGCGCCTCCCTTGCCCAAACGCTTCAATGGCTCGGGGTCGGCCCAAGCACACGACACTATCAGAAGCAAAACGGATATTATTCGAATCAACACAATTGTCATCGTATCAGCCCAATTCCACTCTGCCGAAAAGAAAGATCCCATTCTGCCGCCACGTTCTGTCATCTTGATGAAACTCCTCCAATCATCGTCTTCTCCATTTTCCCCGAAAGTAATTCCATGAATTTGAAAATCTCCCTCCTGCTCAGCTGCCTCACCTCCGCACTCCTGGCCGACAACTGGCCTGGTTGGCGCGGACCGACCGGTGACGGTATCTGCCCTGATCAAAAAGCCCCACTCGAATGGTCGCTCGACAAAAACCTCAAGTGGAAAACGAAGATTCCCGGCATCGGCCACGCCTCACCGGTCATTTGGGGAGACTCGATCTTTCTCGTCTCCGCCGACGAGGCGACAGGTGAGCGTCTTCTTCTCAAACTGGATCGAAAAACCGGGAAAGCCATTTGGAAAAAAACCGTCCTCGAAGCACCGATTGAGAAAGTGCACCGCAAGAACAGCCGGGCCTCCAGCACTCCTTCCACCGATGGAAATCACATCTACGTCTCCTTCCTCGACCAAGAAAAGATGTTCGTCGCAGCCTACGACTATTCCGGAAAGAAAATCTGGTCAGTTCGCCCCGGCGTTTTTACGAGCGTCCATGGTTATTGCTCCAGCCCGATTCTTTGGAAAGACAAGGTCATCGTGAATGGTGACCACGATGGGGAGGCCTACATCGTCGCGCTCAATCGCAAGACGGGAAAAATCCTCTGGAAAACGCCCCGCCCGAACAAAACGCGCAGCTACTGCACTCCCATCATCCGCACCATCGCGGGCCGCAACCAATTGATTCTTTCCGGCAGCAAATGCGTCGCCTCCTACGATCCCGACACCGGTAAACAACACTGGATCATTGATGGCCCCACGGAGCAATACGTGGCTTCTCCGGTTTATGACGGGAAATACATCTACATGACCTGCGGCTTTCCCTCCCGCCACATGATGGCCATCGACCCAACCGGAAGTGGCAACGTCACCGACACCCATGTCATCTGGCACACTCGAAAAGATCCTTCCTACGTCCCGAGCCCCGTCGTCACGGACGGCTATTACCTCGTCGTCTCCGACAAGGGAACAGGCTCCTGTTGGAAAGCTCAAAAAGGAGAACTTCTCTGGAAAGAAAAAGTCGGCCGCGAACACTCCGCCTCCCTCGTCGTGATGCAAGGTCATGTCATCATGAGTTCTGAAAAAGGCGTCATCACCGTGGTGAAACCGGGGCCCGAGTATCGAGAGACCGCACAAATGTCTCTCGGCGAGGATCTCTCGGCCTCACCCGTCATCGTCGATGGGCAATGGTTTCTTCGGGGAGATCAGCATCTTTACTGCATTGGGAACTAATCTGTAAAAGTAAACGGCAGCCATATCGGGATGGACAAACTCTCCTTCCCCGGTGTCGCCACGATCCGGAAGGCCCCGTTGCCAGGAAGAGCGTGGTGGCCGTGATTCCGGCCCGGATCACCGTATTGGTGGGTGGCCGGGGATGGTGATGTGGGGCGAGAAGCTGTCAGCCGGGCTACGGGGCCATTTCATCCACACGCACTCTGAATTGGCGCCTGTTTAAGAGGGGATCGGGCGTCTCCTCGCGAGTGGTGATGGTCGAGGTGCCATCCCCGTTGTCGACATTGCTTTGGATCGTAAACTCAGTATCGGCATCCGCCCAGTCTGCAAGGTCGGTGGACGCTTCGATGCTGACCTTGAATCCGGTGAGGCCCTGTCGCATGCGGTAGGTCAATTCGGCGTAAATGGCTCCGCCGTCCGCAACCAGCGAGAGGGTGGGAAGTTGAAAGGAAGAGCGGTCACGCAAATCGGTTCCGAAGATGTGCTCGAGCAAGTTGTTGACGCCATCGAGATCGGCATCGGCGAGCGGCCCCGAGATGGTCGGGTCGAGGAGTTCGGCTACGGTGAAGTAGGCAGCGCGCCAGTCAGTCGGCGGCGAGGAATTGACGACCCCCGGAGTGCCTCCAGGGCTGCTGGAAGCCTGCCAGCTCGCTGGATCGGCCCCATAAGTTGCCGGAAGGAGCCGTTCCAGAGTGGTCCCGGTCCCGTCCGGCGAAATCGGCCACGGGGTGTTGTCATTGTAGTCCGCGATATCGACTGCGGGCATGAGGTCGGGTCCTCCGGGGAGCGGATTTGCTTCCGGCAGGTTGAGGTCGACCTTTTCGCCACCGTTGGAGAGTCGGCCGGTATAGGGCCCGAAGACTCCAACCGCAGCCGGTGGATTGAAGGTGGCACGGAAGGTGGCAGGGTCGTTCTGGACCACGAGAACCACTTCTCCGGGATCGAGATCGGGCGCGCTGGTGTCGAAGAAATACCCGATGCCCTCGACCTGAACACCTGCCAGCGCAACCGGAGAGCCCGAGATGTTCTGGATTTCGACGAACTCGACGCTGCCATCGAGCGGGTGATACATGATTTCGGTGATGACCAGAGGCCCGACCCTTGGGGGTGCGTTGCTGGAGCTGAACGAGGGGGACTGGAGCGGTGGATAGGAAACATCGCCGACCGAATCGATGTGGCGGCCAAAGCTGAATCCCGCAGCGCCATCTCCGAAGGTGAAGCCATGAACGTAATCGGTTCGATCACCGGAGGGGGTCGCGGAAACGAGGTAGACCTCCTCGCCCTCGGAGCTGAGGCCAAAGCTCGGATCGACTCCTGGGGTGGGATTGAAGTCGGATTCATTAAAGACGAGGAATCCACCGGCAGGGATGATGGAGCTGTCGGGAATGCGGAACTTTCCGTGCTCTCCGAGATCATCGGTCAACCACCAACCTCCGATGTCGACGGGAGTGAGATTAGGATTGAAGAGCTCGATGGAATCGGAGGCGGCATTGGTCAGGGCTTCGTTGACGAAGATGTCGGGGACCTGAACCGTGCTGGGTTCGCTGGTTCCGGGGGATCCAAGAAGACTTCTGCTGGCAGTCCAGCTGGCGCCGTTCGCGGGATCGGCCGAGTTGACGAGGATGAGGGAGCGCCCATTTTCAGCCTGGGCCGGCCACACTCCTGCCGAGGAAAAGGTGAAGGACTGGATCAGGGTGCCGTTGGCATCCCGGAACTCGAGGAGTTCCCCGTCGTTGTTGAGGGCTCCTTCAAATTCCCCGGCGATGAGGTGGTCACGTCCGGTGCCGTAGACCTTTCGGAAAGCGGTGAGGTTGTTGACGACGAGAACTTTCCCGCCGGGAGCCAGAGAGAGAACAGCGCCCGAAGAAAAGTCGAACCCGATTCCACGGGTGAAGGAGACATCGCTCAGGGAGACTTTGGAGCCGCTGATATTTTCGAGTTCCAAAAACTCGAAAGCGCTGTCATCGGTCAAGGCATCACCGAGGGCATAGGGATCGAACATGATCTCGCGGATCGTGAGATTGGCGGAGCTGGCCGGAATCTCGTTGACCAGGGCCTCTAATTTCAAGGGCGCGCCCCAGCCTGTACCGACGGGGACACCGGATCCCGGGTTGCTCCCGCCGCGCGGATCGGAGATTCGGGCGAACACGCGTGCGGTCTCGTTCAAGGTGATGGGGCCGGTGTACTGGACCCCGCCGGAGTTGCCCGGGTCGACTTGCTTCTCGCCTGCCACCAGGCGGGCCTGGACGAGGAAATCACTGCTCGTGCTGTTGCCGTTGAGGCCATGGATGGCGAGGATGTTCTGGCCGGGCTGCAGGGCACTGATAAAAGCATCGGCCCCGAAATCGATCAAGGTGACGGCGATTCCGTCGTCATTGTTCTGCGTGGCACTGGAATTCCAGGCCAGCGCGCCCGGGGCATTTCCGGAGGCGATCCGGGTGCCATTGAGAAAGGCGACGAAGCCGTCATCATAGCGCATCTGCAGAGTCAGGTAGTTGAAGGTGGCGAGATCGCCGGCATCGACATTGAAGGGAATGCGGACGAAGGCGCAGGTGTTGACCCCGGACATGACGGGATTGGGTGCCTCGAAGTTGATGTTGATGTAGGGGTCGTAGGTGGTGGCGTTGTCAAAGCCGACGCCGTTGGTGCCACTGATCCAGCTGCCATCGTTGTAGGGCTCGTTTCCTCCGCGCCAGGTCGTGCCGATGTCGCTGGTTGGAACGATGGCCTTGGCGGGAGAGTTGACATCGACGAGAGTCTCGGTGCTGAGAATGGTGGTGCTGCTGGTGAAGCGGGGATCCGTCCCGTTGAGAGTGTACCAAATGGTGCGACCATTGGAGAGGTCGCCCGAAAGCGTCAGAGTGGTCCCGGCAGGGAAGGTTCCGCTGCCCAGGTTGGCGGTGGGCTCGGGCACAAACTGCCCATCCATCCAGTTGAGACGCGTCGTCAGCCAGTTCCGCAGGTGAGCGACTTCTCCCGAGTAGCCCCCGAAGCGGGGCTGATTGGACCATCGTTGAAAATTCCGGACCTGCGCCTGGTTGAGTTCCGCGGCGTAGTCATCGATGATTTGCTGCACGTTGCCATTGGTCCAGACATCCTTGCGGAGCTCGAAGTAGCGGTCGATGTAGAGTTGCCAAAAATCCTCATGATTGAAGAGCTGATTCCACCAGTTAAAGGTGAAATAGTTGGTGCCCCCGGACCAGGTCGTCGGGTTATCGTCCCGGCCGTCTGTGGAATCCATGGATCTGTCGAAGTCCCAGATGGGACCGAATTCGACTTTTCCTGTGCGCTTTTTATGGAAGTAGGTGCTGAGCCTCAGAGCATCCGCATTGAGAGCGAGGACATTGAGAAGGTGGTGGTCCGCCCAAGCCTGAGGATCGATGTATTCCTCGTAGTTGCCAGCACTCAGCGAGCTGTTCATGGAGTTGAGATGATCGCGGAGCCAGTTGGCCTGTGCGGTTGTGGCGTCTTCCTCTTTCGGATAGACCCAGCCGAGGTTGAATCCGCCCGCGCTCAGTCCACCATCACCCGGATCGAGACGGTCGATTTTCATGATGTAGCCGCCGGCAATGCCCGGCTCGCTGGAGACGCTGTCGGGCATCCGCTCGACGTCGACCCTGTCCTTGTCGCGGGTGATCTTTTCCATAAACGTGTAGACACCGTCGTAGTCGAAGGTGCTGCTTGTGCCGTAGCTTAGGTTGCCGCCGTTGGTGTTGAGAAAGAGTTCCACGAAGCGGGTGCGGACCGCGTAGCGACCAGTCTGGTTACTCAGGTTGTAGATGAAGGCGTTCCGCATCAGGGATCGGTCAAACGAGGATCTGGCATTGAGGATCCAGTCCGACTCCTCCGGCATTCCAAGGGGCGCGATGTCTTTGTTCCGGTTGTCCTCGTTCCAGGCCTCGATGCTGTAGGCTTTCTTTTCGAATCCAGCGGAAGAGGAGCCCCGGGTCTTGTAGCCACCGCGGGTGCCCAGGGCATAAGGCTTGTTCAGGGTGGTGATGCCGGTGTTCGGGTCGGGCTCAAAAAATGCGAAAAAGGCATAGGCCTTTCCATTGCTTGCGGTGGGACCACCGCTGAACCGTTCCATGATCACGACGGGAATATCGGAGGTGAACGAGGCGGCACTGGAAGCGAGCTCGATGTAACCCGCCTCGGTGACCGGACCCGGCGCGAGCTCGGTGTCGTAGGCGCGGGCCCGGACAATTTGGGATGAGGTGATGCTGAGGGGGGATCCCGTGTAGAGGGTCGATGATGAGGTCGGCGGGTTCCCATTGGTGGTGTAGCGGATCCGGGCGGTGGGAGAAGAGACGGAGAGACCAAGGGACAGCGAACCGGTGAATCCGCGGCCGGGAATCGAGAAGGCAACCGCTTCGGCAGGCAGGCCCTGATTGGTGCCATTGGAGGTGGCCGGAGTGGGGTTCTGAAAGTAGCCGGCCTCACCGAGACCGGGATTGGTGGCTGCGGTGGTGGCTTCGAGCTGTGGGAGAATAAGAAGGTCGGAGCTGCCCAGGCTTCCGTTGAGCCCGTGGATGGCGAGCACGTTGCTTCCTGCGTCCACCCTATTGAGGTCGGCCGAAATGTTGAAGTCTACGAAGACAACCGCGCTGCCGTCCGGGTGATCGGCAGTGGCCAGCGAATTCCACTGGGGGTTTGTCGGGGCCTGGGCGGAGGCCGCGAGGGTGCCGTTGAGATAGGCGGCGAAACCGTCGTCGTACTTCATGCGGAGGGTGAGGGACGTCAGGGCTGCGGGATCATCGACCGTGAAGGGAATACGGATGTAGACGCTTCCGTTGATGTCATCCATCTGGGACTGGACATCGGCATTGCTCCCGATGAGATTGCCATAATCGTAACCGACACCGGTGTTGGCGGCGGACCAGGAGGAATCATCGAAAAGCTTGTCGCGCCAAGAAGTGCCGATATTGGCAGTCGGCACCAGAAGACTGCAGATCGAGTTCTCGGGGATGATGGTGACGCTGGAGCCGCTTCCGGTCTGGGCCAGTCCGTAGGAAAGATCGTCGAACTGCTCCGGATAGTTTGGGTAGTCGTGGACGATGGTCTGACCATCGGCTTCCACGAGCGCGAGATATCCCCCGGCATCTTTGCCGAGCTTGAAATTGGTGTGGAGTTCGCCGACATTGCGATCCTTGTCGGAGGCAAAGACAATCAGCGACCCGCCCAAGGGAAGAATGGTGCCCGGGGGCAGTTGCCATCTCTCGAGATCGCCGGGATCATTCGTGAGAAACCAGCCGCTGAGGTCAACGGGGGCCGGATCGGGATTGAAGATTTCCATCCAATCGGAGGACTCGCCGTCCTCGTTGTAAAGGGCTTTGTCATTGGAGGCCATGAATTCGACAATGACGGGAGCGGCGAGAGTTTTTGCCACCGAGCAGGCGAGGATTGTGGCAGATGCGAAGACGAGAGAGCAGCTACGGAAGAGGCCGATGACGGTCCATCCGCGGGAGAGTGGGGCATTCATGATTGGGGAAGTTCTTTTGGATTGGGGCGTATGGGCCCTAAAAATCATCTCGTTTGAGAGTAGTCCCCGGTTCCGACATGCCAAGGGTTGTTCTCGATTCTCTTCGGGTGGTGTCAGGAATTTTCGAGGGCAAGGATTCGGCCACCGCCGAGTGGGATTTCTTAGGGCCTCCAGGTGGGGCTCTGGTCGATGCATTCGGGCTCTCCGCCGTTGGGGTCCTTTTCCTGCTTGAACCTCTATCTCCTTCAGTCCTGTTGTTGCCGGGATTGATCTTGGCAAATGCGATCCAGGCTTGGTCGAGCCAACTCAGGCCGTGGCGAAGCGATCGATCACCGTCAGGCCCGGATCGGTTTGAAAAAATCCCAGCTGGGACAGGGATTCGGGGAGTTCCTCGAGGCTAATTAAATTGGTGATGAGTTTCTCCGGGGCGAGCAATCCGTCCGCGATCCGGCCTAACAATTCAGGGTAAGCGGTGGCGCCCATGCCGTGGCTGCCGATGATTTTTAATTCTTTGGAAATGATGGTTCCAATCGGGATCTGAGGGTTTGAGTCTTTTCCCAACATGAGCCCTACCTGGATGTGGCGGCCCCGCGGCTCCAGCGAGTTGATGGCGGCGAGGCAGGTCTCGGTTTTCCCTAAAGCATCGACGGTGACATCTGCCCGCAGATCTCCGATATCGTTGAAGCGGCGGGTGGCCGAAGCACCGAGGCGCATTGCGCTTTCGAGTGCCGAGTCGCGAATATCGATGGCGGTAACTTCGGCACCAAGCGCGGCGGCAATCATCACTGCGGAAAGACCAACACCGCCGCAACCGAAGACCGCGACCCGCTCGCCGGGCTTGAGGGCGGCTTGATCGACGTGCGCCAGCGCACGGTAGGCCGTTGCGAATCGGCAACCGAGGGAGGCTGCCGCAGCGAAGCCAACCGCCTCCGGTAGCCGAATGAGGTTGGTTGCCGCGCCGGGGATGGCGACGAATTCGGCAAATGCCCCGGGACCGGTGACCCCGGGTTGGTATTGCTCCGGGCAGACCTGGGTGTTGCCGCCGTTGCACTGACGGCAATTGCCACAGCCACAGGCGAAGGGAGCCGTAACACGGTCGCCGATGCTCCAACCGGTAACGCCGTCGCCGAGGGCTGCGATCGTTCCAGAAAATTCGTGTCCGAGAACATGGGGCAAGGATTTGATGTCCGGATCGTGCCCTTGCCAAGCGTGCCAATCGCTGCGGCAGACCCCGGCTGCTTTCACCGCGATGACGACGCCGGCTGGTGGAGGGGAGGGGGGCGGGATTGCGACAATCTCGAGCGGTGCAGCGAACCGGGTGAATTGGGCGGCTTTCATTTTCGATTGTTGGCCTGGCACTCGACAGGCGTCAATTTAAGCCGACGGCCCGCCGGGCACGGGGAGTTATTAGGAATTGGCATTTTTTCATGGTTGGGAAGCTGGAAAACAGGTGGGGTTTTCTGATGCCACCGCTTTGCCTACCTTTAAGGGGAAGCCGGCAATTCCGGAAGCGTATCGCCCGGTTGTAACAAGGGAGGATTGCTCTTCACGGTCTCGGGATACTTGATCCCACAGCCGGTGTTGAGGAGCACAACCCGCTCGTTAGGATCGATCCACCCATCCGCGAGGAGTTGCCGGGTTGCGGCCAGGCAAGCAGCACCTTCCGGACAGACGAAGGCGCCCTCAATTGACGCCAGCATTGACTCCGCAGCGAGTGTGTCCTCGTCCGAAATGGCCACCGCGCACCCATCGGTGTCGTAGACGGCTTCGAGAACCAGGAAGTCGCCAATGGCCTTGGGTACTGTGATCCCGAAAGCGCAGGTCCCGGCGTTTTCCCAAAATTCGGATTCCCGGGCCTTCGCTTCCCACGCGCGCACGATTGGGGCGCAGCCAGTGGCCTGCACCGCCACCAATCGAGGAAGCCTGCCTTGAATCCATCCGATCTCCTTCAGTTCGTTCAGCGCTTTATAGATTCCGATAATGCCGACCCCTCCCCCGGTCGGGTAGAGGATCACATCGGGCATTTCCCAGCCGAATTGCTCGGCCAGCTCAAGACCCATCGTCTTCTTGCCTTCGATCCGGTAGGGCTCCTTGAGCGTGCTGGCGTCGTACCAATGATTCTCTTTAACGGCCTGTGCTACAATCTTCCCGGCATCGCTGATCAATCCATTGACCAAATAGAGAGTGGCGTTGGCTATGGCACATTCGCTGCGTGGAATTTGCGGAGCGTCTTGCGGCATGACCACGACGCATTCGATTCCGGCCTTGGCGCAGTAAAGTGCCCAGGCTCCGCCGGCATTGCCGTTGGTCGGCATGGCCAGTGTCTTCACTCCCAGTTCCCTGGCACGCGACACTCCGACCGCAGCACCACGGGCTTTGAAGGTGCCGGACGGAATCACACCTTCATCTTTCAAATACAGATTTGTCATGCCCATTTCACGACCAAGACGATCCAGTTTAAGCAAGGGAGTCATTCCCTCACCCATCGTGACAATGTTTTCCTTGTCGACGACAGGAAGCAATTCGCGGTAGCGCCAAAGATCGGCCGGGCGGCCGGCGACCTTCTCCTTGCTCATGTTCTCGCGGACCTTGTCCAAATCATAACGAACGAGCAGAGGACTGCCACAGGTGCAAAGGTGGTGAATCTCTTCGCAGGCGTAGGTGGCACTGCACTTCGGACATTCCAATCGGGAAGTAAACATAGGGAGAGGTCGTGAATTGATGGGGCGATGGCATCCATCCATTTTCGTCAATTGAGGTGAGTCGGATTTCCAAGCCCCCCGTCCTTCGAAAATAGAAGACTATGAGGATCAAACTTCGAAAGCAATACACTGCCGAATTTAAATCGGCGGGATGATCACCCCTCTCATCAGACGGACCCGGGCCAGGCCCACCCGGGTCTGCCGGGACGAGTGTCAGAAATTCCGGTCTCAAGCGCTCGAGTGGCTGCTCGGAGGAGCAAATGAGAAGGGGCAATTCGGCAAGAAGTAGGTTTCGACGTCTTCCGGTAAAGATGGTAGGAAGTTCCCCCTATGATAGGGACTTTTGACTGGGTGGTGATCGCAGCCTCGCTTGCGATTAGTTTGGGGATCGGTTGGTGGGCGACGAAGAAGAACAAAGGAACGTCGGAAAGTTTCTTCCTGGCGGGGAGGTCAATGCCCTGGTGGTTGCTGGGAGTGTCGATGGTGGCTACGACCTTTGCTGCCGACACGCCGACGCTGATTACGGACTGGGTGAGAACGGACGGGGTGTCGAAAAACTGGCTCTGGTGGTCGTTTGTATTTTCAGGTCTATTGACGACTTATGTCTTCGCCCGTCGGTGGAGGAGGTCAGGGGTGATGACGGATGTGGAATTCTATGAGCTGAGGTATTCGGGGACGGGCGGTAAGATTTTGAGAGGGTTTCGGGCGCTGTATCTGGGCTTGTTTTTCAACGTTTTTATCATTGCGATCGTGTCGTTGGCGGCGATCAAGATTATGGGGATTCTGATCGGAATCACCCCGCTGCAGACGATCATGATCGGGGCCGGGGCCACCATGCTTTATAGCGTGGCTGGTGGCTTAAGGTCTGTTTTGTTGGTCGACTTTTTTCAATTCGCTCTGGCGATGATTGGCTCGGTGGCCGCGACAATCTATATCCTGAACATGGACGCAGTGGGTGGACTTGAGGGGTTGTTCGCCAACGAGGCCGTGCAGGCAAAAATGAGTTTGATCCCGTCGACGCAGGAAGCCTGGGTCGCTCTCTTCATTATTCCAATCGCGCTGCAATGGTGGACCGCATACTACCCCGGAGCCGAGCCGGGTGGGGGCGGGTATATTGCCCAGCGAATCCTGGCGGCGAAAGATGAAAAGCACGCGACCAAGGCGAGTCTCTTTTTTAATGTGGCCCATTATGCCTTGCGGCCCTGGCCCTGGATTTTGGTGGCGCTCGCTTCTCTTGTGGTTTTTCCAACTTTGGAGTCGATCAGCACCGCTTTTCCTCATCTTGCGGAAGACAAGTTGGGACATGATGCGGCCTATCCGGCCATGGTGGCGCAGTTGCCTGCCGGTTTGAAGGGAGTGGTTTTGGCGTCCTTGATTGCCGCCTATATCTCGACGCTTTCGACCCAGGTGAATTTGGCATCCTCCTATTTGACGAAGGATTTCTGGGTGAGATTCTGTCAGCCGAAAACGAGCGAGAAGGGGCAGGTGATGATTGGCCGGGTGACCGGTGCGCTTGTTCTGACCTTGGGCTCCCTGGTCGCGCTGGTCCTGACGAATGCCGCTCAGATGTTCAATTTGATCCTGATGGTTGGGGCGGGAACCGGATTGGTGTATTTGTTACGCTGGGTTTGGTGGCGGGTGAACGCGTGGAGCGAAATTTCTGCGACGATTGCCGCCGTGGCATCCAGCTACCTGTTTGTCGGTAAAGATCAATTGCCTTTCGCCGACCCCTTCGGATGGGCGGTGGCGATGGGTCCGTGGGCCTATGTCGGTCCGGTGGTCCTGACGACGGCCGTTTGGTTGCTGGTGACGTTTTTGACGGCCCCCGAATCGAAGGAGACTCTTTCAAATTTTGCGGATAAAACCTCACCTCCCGGCAAGGGCTGGGAGCGTTTTCGAACAACAGAGCGGAATCCGAACGAGCCTTCGGTCGGGAGTGATTTGTTGAAAGTGTTTTTCGGGAGTGCGGCGATTATCGCGGTGCTTCTGGGAACAGGATTCACCCTTTACGGGGATCATTTGAAAGGATTGCTTTTGGTGGGAGCCGGGGTGGCGACACTGGTGCCGCTTTTCAGAGACCCAATAACAAACTAAGGCGGGAATTCCGGGCAAACACGTTGCGCTTTTTTAGTCAGGTGCCGAGATCTTCAAGTCTGTGAAGGTT
>CALFSW010000480.1 GCA_937916505.1 uncultured Verrucomicrobiales bacterium
TCAAGCAGACCAAAACCAAGGAAGTGAGTTAGTCGCCCGCATTTAATTTCCACATCAGCGGTGTCAAAACGGGTTGCCATTGCTCCGCCTTGCTCGCACTCCCAATCGTCGATGCCACCTCATCGTGCTGCTTGCTCCACGCCGTCGCCAAGGTCGTCACCGCCAACATTCCCAACTCCCGAGCAATCGCTCCAAAACGTCTCGTCAGCCCCTCCAAAAAAGTAATCAGAAGGTCACAGAGACTACGTCAGAGCAAACCGCTGTTGTGTCGGATTCACAGACTTGAAAGACATAAGTCGCGCTGCCTTTCCGGCCGGTCTCGACGGTGTAACTTCCCCCGCTAACATTCATTGCGAACGGCGTTGATTCATCATCTCGATAGATATCGACATTCTTCGTCGTGCCAGACCAGCTCAGATTGATCACGTGTTTGCCTTTCTCTTTAAATCCTGAAGCCGACAAAGTGATGCTCGCTGGAGGTGGAGGGCCATCGCCTGTCTCGAAGCTCCATCTCTCCCCTGGCGTAGTGCTGGTGCCATCAAAATCATTGATTTCATCCACTCTCCAATAGTAAGTCGTGGTCGCATCAAGGTCGCCGGGATCAAAGGTCGTTGATGTTTGATCAGGCTGCTGAGTCAAATTGTCGGGATCCGTTCCGAAATAGAGTCGGTGGGTGGTGGCCCCGGTCCCGGCGTTCCAACTCAGAATCGTGCCTGTGATGGGAACATTGGTCGCAGCATCTTCCGGCGATGGGCCGAACGCCTGTCCCGGAGGACCATCTTCCAGGACAATGGAGCGGAAAAACATTTCATCGATGAAAATCGTCCCCATGGCGAGGTTCCCCGCCCCCCTGTCGGTATCGGTTACGCGCACCCAAACATCACCACTCACCGTTCCGGGAAGGGTGGCGATCTGGGTAATATCATCATCGCTTTCCTTATCCACCGTCAGCAGCAGGTCCGAGAAGTTCGTGCCATCCGTGGAATAGTGGAAATCATAATCGTCTTCGTCGTTGGCACTGTGGTATCCTTGGAGGTGAAATTCGATCACATCACCGGCAGGCACGCTGAATGTCCATTGGTGCTCAAGGGTGCTGTAGCGATTGCTGGGTTTGCCGCCGCTGCGAACTTCGGTGATCGCTTCGTAGAGATCATCGTCCGAGTAGGTGTCTGTGAAAGTGCCGCTCCGGACCCCGCGAACCGCCACCTCTCCGTTGGCAACACCCTCGCTGATTGGGCCCTGCTCTTCGTATTGATAAATCGTCTGATAAGAACCTTCGCTGATGGTGAAGTAACTCAGTTCATCATGGGCAAAGGCGATTGCCTCACCCTGGGGCTCATTGGCCACGGGTGCATTACATGGATCAAAACCAAAGACTTCTGCCAGGGAAGCGTCGTTCGGCCAGTGCCATAACATCGCATTCAAGCCGGAATCGGATTTTGGGCGCAAGATCATCTGGGCACCTGTTGGTGAAATGTCTCCTCCGGTAATCTGCGCGGACAGATTCAGATTCGCCACCTCTACTAAAACTGTTGAAGGGTTCTCTGCCGTCGCGTGATAGACGAAGACCCGGGTGTTCGCCCCATTGCCGATCCGATCTTTGGTGACCAGGTAAAGATCACCCGTCACCGGATCGCTCATAATCGTTTCGCAATCGTAAACCGTAGAAGGCGCATTTGGATATGTTAGAACAATTTCCTCAAAGTTCGAAAGGTTCTGCGTGACCGGACTTTGCGACGGATCGACGCTGGGTTCGGGAAAGCGATAAATCGTGATCGTAGCGCGGCTGTTGCTCGTGGCAAAATCGTTGTCACCCACATCTCCAATGTAAAGATAGTCCTGCCCAAGTGGGCCGGGACCAATGGTAATGTCTTCGAAATCTGTATGGATGGCATTTTCCAGATTATAAACCCCCAAATGCGTGCCCGAAGAGCTCATCGCAAACACGCGTGCCGACTCTGTTTCACTACGGTCATTGTGCGCCCAGATCACACCGGGATTCTGCCTGCTGACGGCGATACCCGAGATCTCAACAAGTGCGCTCTCCTGCACCATTCCATTGGAAAAAGTTAGGTAGTTTTTACAATCCTGGGCCAACACAAAAGAGGCCATACCGCAGCCTAACGCAGCTCTCAAGAAAGTGGTGATCGCTTTTCGACACTGGAGAAACAAAGATGACTTCATAGCAATAAAGAGCCCTAGTAATCACTTACCAGAAACACTGTAAATACAATAAAAACTAGATACCTGTGACAATATCATACCCAGGATAGGATGATGATTTAAATCCGGATCCCTTCCTCCTCTCTCCGCCCCGCCCAAACGCAGAGCCCACGACATGCGTCCCCTCTGGCGCGACCCTATCCTTAATATGGCGGCAATGACGGCAAACACCTCCCCGTAGTCTCCCTATCCACGGAGACCTTACCTCGACAAAGAGCATCTCACTGGCATCATGGCCTCAATGAAAACACCCGTCTTCGCTGCCCTGATCCTGTCATCTCCACTCGGTCTCGCCGCCACGGGAACGGTCTTCCATGACTTAAACGCCAACGGAGTCCGCGACCAGGGAGAGCCTGGCCTTTCCGGCATCCCGGTTTCCAATCAAAAGGAAATTGTCAGGACCAATGCCGCAGGTCGCTGGGAACTCCCGCACGACGAAGACACCATATTCTTCGTGGTCAAACCGCGGGGATGGACCACTCCACTGAACGAGGACAAAACCCCGCAATTCTACTACATCCACAAACCCACCGGCTCACCTCCCAACCTTCGCTACAAAGGAGTGGCACCGACCGGTGATCTTCCCAAGTCCATCGACTTTGCTCTCACCAAACAGGAAGAACCCGACAAGTTCAAAGCCATCTTCTTCGGCGACCCCCAACCCTCGAGTATTGAGCAGGTCGACCACATCGCCCACGACGTCATCGCCGAACTCATCGGCACCGACGCCAAATTCGGCGTGACTCTTGGGGACATCATGTTTG
Source organism: uncultured Verrucomicrobiales bacterium (assembly GCA_937916505.1). GTDB lineage: Bacteria > Verrucomicrobiota > Verrucomicrobiia > Verrucomicrobiales > Akkermansiaceae > SW10. The sequence continues at coordinate 2,988 of CALFSW010000480.1, forward strand.
ATCGACTCGAGTTGCTGAAACCCTCCAATGCCAACCTCGCCCTCATCGGCATCCCTTGGTATAATGTCGTGGGGAACCACGACTTGAATACGGACTCCGAGACCGACGCCGGTTCCGACGAAACCTTCCACCGTTACTTCGGTCCAAACTACTACAGCTTCGACTACGGCCCAACTCACTTCATCGTCCTCGACGACGTTTCATGGGGAACAGTCAATCGCAACGGACACCGTTCCTACACCGGCGGACTCGACGCTGATCAACTCGCCTTTGTCAAAAATGATCTCGCTCTCGTCCCCGAGACAAAGCTCGTCATGCTCATGATGCACATCCCCCTGACGAACGTCGGCAACCGCAAGGAGCTCTACCGCTTGATCGAGAAGCGCCCTTACACCCTCTCCATTTCCGGTCACACCCACTGGCAGGCGCATCAGTATATTGGCAAAGAAGACGACTGGCAAGGTGCCGAACCCCACCACCATATCATCAATGTCACCGTCTCCGGTTCCTGGTGGAAAGGCGCCAAAGACGAAGCCGGCATTCCCCACACCACCATGCGCGATGGCGCACCCAACGGCTACTCCATCATCACTTTCGACGGGACAACCCACACCATGGATTTCAAAGCAGCCCGCCAACCCGCCGATTATCAACTCAGCATCCACGCCCCGGGTTCGGTAAAAGCGAGCGAACTGGAAAAAAACTTCGTCTACGTCAACGTGTTCAACGGCTCTAAAAAATCGACAGTCAAAATGCGCTTCGCCAAAGACTCCGATTGGATCACCTTGAAAAAGACACTCGAACCAGATCCTTACTACGTGGAAGTCCGCGATCGGGAAATCAAAGCCAACCCGGAATCCAAACAGAAGCTGAGCGGCCCCGTCAAATCAGACCATCTCTGGAAGGATCACCTTCCCGCCTCCCTCCAACCCGGCTCCCACCTGATCGAAATCGAAGCGACCGATGCCTACGGACGGGTGCACACCGGAAAACGCATCATCCGGGTTGAGTGACCAAAAATATTTGCGTGGCCGCCAGTTGTCCGGTAATTCATGATGATGGTGTTTGCGAAATGAGGAAGCCCTTTACATTCCTGCGTGGAGGGGACCCCGTTGACCGGGAAGTCAATTTATTCTGGCTGAGGATCTTCCTGCTCATGCACGTCGCCAGCAGGACCGTGCTGGCACTCCGGGCCCCTGCGCTCAACCACCCGGCGTGGATGGAGGCGGTCTACATTCTCCTGATTGCCGCCTGCCTCATTGGATTGGTTCCCCGGTGGGCACGGCATGGGACAATCGCAGTGGCGTTTCTTCTCGGCGTGCAGATCGCCGGGACGATGCCGATCACCGCCAACCACATCTTTCTCGAATTCCTCTGCGTGGGATTGCTGGCACTGCGGCATGAATCACGGAAGGAAGAGAGCGAATTGGCCATAATCGCCTTGCGCTGGCTCGAGGTGATCCTTTTGTTGAACAGAGCCGCTACGCGCAGGGCGTTTGGTTGGCTGGGCTATTCTTGGATGGGGGCTGCGGTTTTGATG
>CALFSW010000481.1 GCA_937916505.1 uncultured Verrucomicrobiales bacterium
AACAATGCGGTGGCCGCCGGACTCCCACCGGACTCCGAAGACCGAAAATCCCTGGTCTGTCTGTATCTTCACGGAGGCATTGATTCCTATAACGTCCTGGTTCCCCGGGACAACACGCGATACGGAGACTACGCCACAACCAGAACCAATTTGGCATTGCCACAGGGAGACCTCCTTCCCCTCAGCCAGGCAGCCAATGGAGATGGGCAGGACTATGGAATTCATCCGGCGATGGGCGGACTCCAGACTCTCTTCAACGGGATTGCCGGAGATGCCAACGAGAGGCGCCTCTCATTCATTTCGAACATCGGAACCCTCATGGAGCCGATGGATCTCAACGACTACAAACAAAAGCTCAAACCCAGACCGCAAGGGCTCTTTTCACACAGCGATCAAACCGAACAATGGCAAACCTCGCTCCCCCAGGGAGACGTCAACCTGACCGGTTGGGCCGGCCGGGTTGCTGATATTCTTCATGCCACTTCCAACGTCGGCAGCCAGACTTCCATGAGCATTTCCCTCGCTGGAAATAACATCTTCCAGGTCGGAAGAACGACCCAGCAGTTCGTCATGACCAGAAATGGAGCCCTCACCTTTTCAAAAGAGAGTGGGACCAATCATCCGACTGCGCTCAAGAATCTCGCGCTCCGGTCACTGATGGAGAAGGCCTTCGCCGAGCTCACGGATCGAAGCCTCGATCAACAGGAGTTTGTGCAAACCGAGTTCGATGCCCTTGCCGACGACTTCGCCGGGGTCACCTTTCCCGACAGCCGCATTGGCAGGAGCCTTCTCGCCGCAATGAAGACCATCTCGCTGCGAGCCAAGCTGGGGCTGCGACGCCAGACTCTTTTCGTTTCGATGGGCGGCTGGGATCATCACAGTGCCCTCATCACCCCGCAAAACAACATGTTGGAAGACCTCACTCCGGCTCTCGCGGCCTTCCAAACTGCGATTGAGAATTGCGGCATGGCAGATTCAGTTCTGACTTTCTCCGCTTCGGACTTTGCCCGGACCTTACGCTCCAATGGTTCCGGTTCGGATCATGCCTGGGGAGGAAACCAAATGGTCATGGGGGGGCCGGTCGCAGGTGGTCAGGTTTTGGGACACTATCCAAGTCTCGCTCTCGATTCACCGAACGACGTTGGACGTGGTGGTCGAATCCTTCCCACGACTTCCGTCGATGCTCTTGTCGCAGAACTCCTCCTCTGGTTCGGTCTCGATGGCGCGGCGAACTTTGAACAGGTTCTTCCGAATCTCTCAAACTTCTACGACATCGGGAATGTCGACACCTCGGACCCGAGCACCCTTCCCATTGGCTTTCTAAAACCCGATGCCTTCTAAATGAAAGGCGCAATCGTAGGAATCGCAGCCCTTGTCCTTTTGGGGTTTTGGTTCTCCCTCCATCAAGAAGCCGCGGAAGAAACAACTCCTTCTGCTCCCGGGGAATCCAAAGTTCCCAAAGTCGAAATCCCGGTTGAGCCAAGGAAGCCTGTCCTGGCAGATACCATGCTTGCCAACTATGCCAGTGATGAATCATCGGGCAAAGAAGACCTCCGATACCTGGCAACATTTCTGGACAGTGTCTTTCTGTTGATAAAAACCAGAGACACTGCCGACTACTCGACCAATGAAGATCTCGCTCTCTTCCTAAAGGGGGCAAACCCCCATCGAACGGTTTTTCTCAATGAGGACTCCCCTGCTCTTAACAAGGAAGGCCAACTCATTGACCGTTGGGATTCACCAATTATTGTTCACCTTATTTCCCGAAAGCTCCTCGAAATCCGCTCTGCCGGCCCGGACAAAAAGTCCTACACCGAAGATGACTTTCTCTGGCCGGCTCCAAGGTAAGCGGCACCCGCCGTATCCGGCTTGATTCAAGAAGCTTAATCCTACATTTCCAACATCATGCGCGTCGGATTCTCGAGACAATCCTTGATCCGGATGAGGAATGTCACGGCTTCCTTTCCATCAACGAGGCGGTGATCGTAGCTCATGGCGAGATACATCATGGGACGAATCCTGACTTCGCCATTCACCGCCATGGGACGCTGTTGGATGGTGTGCATCCCGAGGATGCCACTCTGGGGAGGATTGAGAATCGGAGTGCTCAGAAGAGATCCATAAACACCCCCATTTGAGATCGTAAAGACACCTCCGGAAAGATCCGACAGCTCGATCTTCCCTTCCTTGGCGCGAGTGGCATATCCAATGATGTCCCTCTCGATCTGAGCAAAGGATTTCTGGTCGCAGTCACGAACGACCGGAACCATGAGCCCTTTTGGGGTGCCAATTGCGACTCCTATGTCATAGAAATGATTCTCGATGATCTCATTGCCCTCGATTCGAGCATTGATGGAAGGGACATCTTTCAGAGCTTGCACCACGGCCTTGGTGAACAAGGACATGAAGCCAAGCTTCACCCCGTGTTTTGCCACAAATTCCTCTTGGACCGATTTGCGAAGTTTCATGACCGCGGTCATGTCGACTTCGTTGAAAGTCGTGAGGATGGCAGCGGTTTGTTGGGCGTTAACAAGATGCTGGGCGATCTTGCGACGAAGAGGAGTCATCTTCTTCCTGCTGATCCTTGTGTCATCGCCTGCAACGGGAGGCTTGGCCACAGGAGCTGAAGGGGCGGGATCAGGCTTCGAAGTTGTCTCAACTTTTACCGCCTGCACCGGACTCGCAGAAGGAACCGGAGCCGTTTCCTTCACTGGAGCCTCAGATTCCGCGATACTTCCCAGCTTTTCGCCAATTGCCACCTCGGTTCCCTCAACGACTTCGATCGTTACGATCCCCGAAGCCTCCGCTTCGAGCTCGCTGGAAACTTTGTCGGTATCGAGCGTCACCAAAACCTGCCCCTTTTTCACGAAATCGCCACTGGAGACAGTCCAGGCAGCGACGGTGGCCGAAGTGATCGATTCGCCAGCTGAAGGAACCACAATATCAATCACCTGGCCGGTCGATTTAGGTTCGGTGGCTGCCACAGAAACCGGCGCCGAAGACTGAACCGCAGGAGCACTACTTTCAACTTCCCCTTCGGCGATCAAACCGATGACCGTTCCAATGGCCACCTCCTCACCTTCGGGAACCGTGATTGAGAGAGTTCCGGAGACTTCAGCTTCAATCTCCGGAGACACTTTGTCCGTCTCGATAGTCACGAGAACCTCCCCTTTTTGAACGGTTGCGCCATCCGCATGATGCCAACGGGAAACGAGGACCGAGGTGATTGATTCTCCGACGGGCGGAATTTTGATTTGATGGGACATGGTCTGTTAAACTGAAAAAGCTTCTTTGCAGAGCATCTTTTGCTCGCGTTTGTGAACGGCTTTGGAGCCGGTGGAAGGGCTGGAGGCGCGATCACGCCCGGCGTAGCGGACACGACTTTGGGTGATCTTGCCCAGTCGGGGTTGCATGAAAGACCAGGCTCCCATGTTCAGGGGTTCTTCCTGACACCACACAAATTTCTTGGCCGAGCGATAGGGGCTAATGACCTGCCTGATCTCGTCGGCGTGGAGTGGATAAAGCTGTTCGATCCGAACGATGGCCGCGTTCCTGACATTGTTTTCCTCACGGTAGGTGAGGAGATCGTAGTAGACCTTCCCGGAGCAGAAAATAACCCGACTGACGTTCTCCGGCTTTTCGAACTCGTAGTGATCAGGGAGAATTTCGCGGAAGCTGGATTCATCCAGAAAGTCCTCAACGTGAGAGACTGCGCGGGGATGGGTCAAAAGACTCTTTGGCGTCATGACAATGAGAGGCTTACGAGTCGGAGAATGCTTTTGGCGGCGAAGCGCATGGAAATATTGGGCCGGAGTTGTGAAATTCCCCACAATCATGTTCTTCTCGGCACAGAGCTGGAGGAAGCGCTCGAGCCGGGCACTGGAGTGTTCCGGCCCCATCCCCTCGTAACCGTGAGGCAGGAGCAGGACCAACGAACTCGGAGTCTGCCACTTCGATTCCGCGGAGGAGATGAATTGGTCAATGATGACCTGGGCTCCGTTGACAAAGTCACCAAATTGCCCTTCCCAGAGAATCAGCATATTCGGGCAGCCCAGAGAGTATCCGTAATCGAAGCCAAGCACGGCGCTCTCCGAAAGGAGACTATTGTAAACACAGAATCGCTCCTGATTGTCACTCAACTCACGAAGAGGAACATAGCGCTCACGGGTTTCATAATCATAGAAGACCGCGTGGCGCTGACTGAAGGTTCCCCGTCGGCAGTCCTGGCCGGACAAACGGACCGGGAAGCCTTCGATGAGAAGTGAACCGAAAGCAAGAGCCTCGGCAAAAGCCCAATCGAAGGGACCTCCGCTCTGGAGCGCCTCGGCCCGACGTGGGACGAAACGTTTTGCAAGAGTCGGGTGCAATTGAAATCCCTCGGGAATTGTCGTCAGAACTTTTCCGATGTGCTGAAGAGTATCGAGGTCGATGCCCGTGGTGACCGCGTCATGGGAGTAGGGCGGTTGGGGCTCGGCAGTCGAACCGGTGTAAACGTCAAAATTTCTATCCTGCTCATGCTTGCGCATCTCCTCGAGGCCGGCATCGAGCCCGGTCCAGATTTCCTCATGGAGCTCCTGCCCCTCGCCCACTGTGATCACTCCGGCATCCACGAGCTCGTCGCGGAATAATTGCCCGGCTGTCTTGCGACCGGAAATTTTCCGGTAAATATGGGGTTGGGTAAAGGCCGCCTGATCCGTTTCGTTGTGTCCCTGTCGACGGTAACAATACATGTCGATGACCACGTCCCGCCCCCATTTCTGGCGAAATTCCAGAGCAAACTCCGCCGCCCAAAGCAACTCCTCGGGGCGTTCACCATTCACATGGAGAATCGGAGCTTCGATCATCTTGGCCACATCGGTCGCGTAGGCCGAGGAACGGGCATCCGAGGGCATCGTGGTAAATCCAATCTGGTTGTTGACGATGAGATGGATGGTTCCTCCGGTGCGGTATCCTCCAAGTTGGGATAAGTTCAGAACCTCTGCCACGGGCCCTTGGCCCGCAAAAGCCGCGTCTCCATGAATCAGCAAGGGGAGAACGACTTTCCGGTTCGTCTTAACCTCGTCGTCTCCGAGAAGGCGCTGACGGGCCCTTGCCTTGCCCTCCACCACCGGATTCACAGCTTCAAGGTGGCTTGGGTTGGCGGCCAGACTGACCCGAACCTCACCATTCTCAAGGTGACGGACTTTTTCGTAACCGAGGTGATACTTCACGTCACCGTCACCAGCGACAAGATCGGGAACGTAGTTTGGGGTAAATTCGTAGAGGAGGGTCGAGATCGATTTTTTAACGAAATGGGCCAGGACGTTGAGACGGCCCCGGTGGGCCATTCCCATTTCAATTTCCTTCACCCCTTTCTCAGGACACCGTTCCAGAATCCGGTTCAAGAGAACCATGAGTCCCTCTCCTCCTTCGAGCGAAAACCTCTTTTCTCCGAGAAACTTCTTGCCCAAAAAACTCTCGAAAAGCTCGGACTCCATGAGCCAACGGAGCGCCTTCTTTTGGTCATCCGGGGTGATGGGGGGTTGGCCGGCCCGATCTTCGATCCGGCGGCGGATCCAGTTGCGCACCTCCGTATTGTGGATGTGCATGTATTCGAAGCCGGTTTTCCCCGAGTAGGTCTCCTTGAGGTCTTCCACCAAATCGCGCAACTTGGTCGGCTCGCCTTTTCGGAAGAACTGGGTCGAGGCCTCGCGATCCAGATCAGCTTCGTTTAGACCAAAACTCTCCAATTCAAGTCTGGGATTGATCGGCCCGGATTCCTCCAATGGGTTGATATGAGCCTGGGTGTGCCCGAGGGTCCGGTAATTGTAGATCAGACTCACTACCTTGCCCCGGAAAGAAAGTTGCTCTTCCGAGAGAGGCTGATCAATCCGTCCACTGTCCGCCGGAACGGCCGGGGTTCCGTTCGGGCCGCCTTTTCTCGGAACTTGAGAACCCAATTCGAACCCCTCGAAAAAAGCAGACCAATTTCCTTCAACAGATTGAGGATCAGCGATCCACAGGGCGTATTTCTCGTCCAAAAGTGCGGCATTCAGCCGAGGTGAAATATGGGAAGACATGGTAGTCGGAACGGAACGTTATTCGCCGTAGGGCGAGATTCGAGCTTGGAAGTGCTCAAACAATGCAGTTAGTTAATTCCCACACCTCCGCGAGTCAATCGCACAGCACCGATTCCACCTTAAAAATTCGCATGATCGAGATTTCAAGTCTCAGCAAGAGCTATGGCCGCCACAAAGCTGTCGACAAAATATCCTTCGAAGTCGCTCCTGGCGATATTGTCGGTTTTCTAGGCCCGAATGGAGCTGGAAAGACGACAACGCTGCGGATGTTGACCGGTTTTCTCCCCCCCACCTCGGGTGCGGCCAGGATCGCGGGGAAGGATATTTTCCGTGAATCCCTCGAAGTCCGGAAACGCATCGGCTACATGCCCGAAAACGTCCCTCTTTACACCGAAATGAGGGTCAAGGAATACCTCCGCTTTCGAGGAGCTTTGCGCGGACTCTCCGGTGGGCGGCTCCGTAAACGCATGGGGGAAGTCATGGAGACCTGCGGCTTGTCCGATGTCCGTCGCAAGATGATCAAGACTCTTTCAAAGGGATATCGCCAGCGGGTGGGACTGGCGGATGCCCTCATCCACGAGCCCGACCTTCTTATCCTCGATGAACCCACGAACGGCCTGGACCCCAACCAAATCCGCGCCATTCGCAAGCTCATTCAGAACCTTGGTGAAAAACACACCATCCTTCTTTCAACCCACATTCTCAGTGAAGTGGAAATGACCTGTAACAAAGTCGTCATTATTGATGGAGGAAAAGTCAAAGCCGCCGACTCTCCTGAAAACCTGGTGCGTTCGATGCGTCGGGCCGGAAGGGTCACTATCGAATTGCAAGCCCCCAGGGCGGAAGTTGAGCCTGTCATTTCAAACTTTGACGAGGTCACCCGGGTCGTCAGCGAATCACTCAAAGACGGCTGGAACCGTTTTAACGTTTTTGCCGCTCCGAACACCGACACCCGTCTCAAGCTCGGGAACCTCGCCGCCGAAAAACACTGGCCTCTCCGATCTCTCAGCCGACGCGTCGGCACTCTCGAAGAGGTTTTCGTGGAACTCACCCGCAAGGACTAACCACCTATCGTCATGCGCATCTTTCGTATTCTCTACTTTAAGGAGTTGAAGACCTACTTTCTCACCCCTTTCGGGTGGTTGATTTTGTCCTTCGCCGCTCTCATGCAAGGGCTCATTCTTTCGACCACCCTCAAAGGATTTTCCGACGAGGCCCAATCCGAGAGCCTCGTCTTTCTCAACTTCAATTCCCCGCTGTTCTGGTTCTACTTCCTCTTTCTTTTCCCGGTCCTGACAATGCGCCTCTTTTCAGAGGAAAATCGATCAGGCACTCTGGAAGGTCTCCTCACCGCGCCGGTCCGGACCTGGCAGGTTGTGCTCTCCAAATATTTCGCCGCCTACACCGCGTTTGCCTTTCTTTGGATTCCCGCCTTCGTCCATTTTGAACTCTTCACCATCTTGACCGATGTCCCGGCTCCGTTCTCCAACGGAGAACTCTACGGAGCAATCATGGCGATCATGCTCATGGGAGCCCTTTTCACCGCCTTCGGCTGTTTGGCCTCCGCCCTAACCTCCAGCCAGATCATTGCCGGTGTGGTTTGTGTCGCGATCCTCTTCGTTCACTTTCTTTTGGGATCGGTGACCACCATTTTTGGCAGCCAAATTGCCGCAGCCCCCTTGTTTGATTTTGTTTCCTCTCAAATGCACCTTCGAGACTTCACCCGCGGACTCGTCGATTCCCGCCCCATCATTTATTATCTTTCGACTTCCGCCTTCGTGATTTTTCTAACCTACCATCTTCTCGACTACCGGCGCTGGAAGCCTTGAACCACCAGACCTATGGCTGATTCCGACTCCAACTTCAACATGGCCCCTCCTCCCCGTCCCATCAAACGGTGGGGACTTGGGATCCGTTCGGTGCTGCAACTCGTCTTTGCTCTCCTTTCGCTTGCCTTCATCTTCTACCTCGCGATGACCTACTCCAATCGCAAGGACCTCACCGAGAGGAGTATCTTCACCCTCTCGGAAGCCACCGAAAAGCTCCTCACTTCATCAGAGGTGCAAAATCGGGAAGAACCGGTGAAAATTATCGCCGCCATTCGAAAATCCTCCCCCCACTACGCCCGCCTCCGCCCGGTCGTCGAGGAGTATGAAAGAATCTCGAAAGGCAAAGTGAAGATCGACTACCTCGACCCAATTCGCGATGGCGACCGGGCTCTTGAAGTGAAGAACAACTTCGGAGATATCCTCAAAGATAACTTGTTCGAAGACGACTTGTTTATCATCGATGCCCGTGAGGGAATCGCCGCGACGCAGGAAGAGAGAAACAAAGCCATCAACAGTCATCTCCGCTACCTCAGGGTGAGCGACATGGTGGTCAAGCGGACCGATGTCAACAAGCAACGTCGCATTGTCGGTTATCAGGACGAGGATCTTATCAGCTCCATGATTCAATCAGCGATCGAAGGACAACCCCGCATCATGTATCTCGTCGAAGACAAAAGCGACGTGGAAGTGGGAGCCGCCAATTCCCCGTGGCTCGTCCTTACCGAAGCTCTGCAGAAGCAAAACATCATCCTCGTTCCAATCAAAATTTCTCAGATCGAAAAAGTCCCGGAGAATGCCGAAGGTCTGGTCATCGTCGCACCCGAGTATGACTTTGAGACGAAGGAGATCGATATCTTGACCGACTACTGGAACCGTCCTTCCTCTTCCATCATTGCTTATCTTGACCCAAATACCCGTCCGGTCAATCTGAGGGCATTTCTCCGGAAAAATGGCGTCACTCCCCGGGATGATCGCATTATCCGCGTGCGAAACGGTCGCACCGAAAGCCAGGTCCTGGCAACCTTCACCGCCGGACTTGGGATCAATGGCAGCCTTGAGTCGAAGTCAGTCCCTTTCGAAGGGCGCGTCAGCAGTCTTGAAGTGCGTGAAGGTGCCGAAGACCTCGTGAGCAACGGCATCAAAGCCTACTCGCTCATTGAAGCCGCTCCGGGATTTTGGGGAGAAACCGACTACAAGAAACTGAACCCCAAATACGACGATGACTCGGATGAAAGAGCCCCTCTCTCCATTGGAGCCGCCATCATTAGAGGAAATGCCAACGCCGACAAGACCGCGCCCAACGTTTCAAAAATGATCGTCCTCTCCACGAGTGACTTCCTCGACCCCAAACGCCTTGGAAACGAGCAGCTGGATTTCGTAAAAAACTCGACCCACTGGCTCCTTGGCCGTGAGGAACTCATGGGAATCGGCCCCCGGGGTGTGGAGCTTCGCAAACTAAACCTCATCAAAGAGGAGGTGAAATTTCTCCACAACATCGTCGTCTTTTTCATTCCCGCGGGCTTCTTCCTGCTCGCGATGATCGTGTGGAACGCCCGCCGCGCCTAAACTCCTTTCCCTTCCACGATGCGCTTTCTCCCCACTCTCCTTTTTTCCCTCTTCGCCATTGGGCTTGGGACTCTGGCAGTGATGCAACAAATACGAGGAAATCTCGATTTCATCTTCGGCTCCCCTCCTCTGCAGATCGGCGACGTCGTCTATCAATTCGATCCCGAATCAGTGGGAAGGATGCACGTCCTCAACGATGACGGAACCCGCGCGGTCGTGATCAAAAAAGGAGGTGCCTGGATCCTCGAAGAGCCCTGGGAGGACTATGCCGATGCCCGCATCATTCGGTCCATCATTGACTTCGCGTCCCGTCTCCAAATCGAGGATGTCATCGAACGTGACGACGTGGAAGATCTTGCGGAGTTCGGCTTAAGAAAGGACCGGATTGAAGTCGAACTTTTTGACAAATCCGGAAGCCCGCTCTGCCACTTTAAAATCGGCCGCTACACCACTTGGAGAGGTTTTGATCCGACTTTGAAATTGGATGACCCCACCCAAACCCCGCCCAGCTTCCCCACTTTGATCATCCGGCCTGCCGAAGATGAAATGGAGGACCATCTCTACGTGTGCTCCGACTTTGCTGATCCCAATCTTCGCGAAGTCCCCATCCGCGAACTCTTCACGCAAAGCCTCCGCCTTTTCCGAAATCATCTCGTATTCTATAACGCTCCTGGATTTGCGGGAGAAATCACCCTGAAGGAAAAGAAATCCGAGATCACCATCAAGCGTGACTCAATGAGCAAGGGGGCCGAATGGAAAATCATCAAACCCTTCGAACTTTCCGTCAGTCCGGCCAGCCTCAACCAACTCATTTCCGGGCTCACCAGATTGCAGGCAGGCATTGTCCTCGATGAATCCGCCATCGCCCTCCCGGAGCCTCTGGCCGACAACATCGATCACACCATCAGCATCCGCTACTTCCTTCCAGACGGAACCTTGAGCACGCCGGTTTCTGCCATTTTCTACCCCCCTGAAAACGAACAAGCAACTGATGTCCCCGTCATCATTTCCGAGGGACCGGAAAAAAGACGTTCCGCCATCCTGAAGGTTTCCCAAGCCCCGGGCTCCATTCTTTCGGGCATCCCCCGCTCCGTAAACACCCTCCGCAGCCGCACCATGACCTCCCTGCAGGTCAAACAAATCGAATCAGTCACAGTGAGTGACTTCACCGGCCGCTCGATCTCGCTCAATCTTGAACTTGATCCTCATGAACGGGCCCGCCGATGGTATGCCCGCGTTCATGAAGACAGTGGTCAGACCGGAGAAACCGAGGGCTACAACGGACCCGCCAACATTTTCCAAGTCAAGGATCTCTTTGAATCCCTCTGCAAGGATGAGGTTGAGGGCTTCACCAACGATGCCTCAACAGACCCCAAGGACTACGGACTGGATCAACCCATTCGGCGAATCAAACTGGGACTCACTGGTGGTAAGACGCTCAATATCGTCATCGGAGAAAAACTCCGCCCCCAATACTTTGCTCGCCGCGCCGATGGCGGACAACCTCTCGTCATCTCGGAGGAAGCCTATGAAGCGGGCATCAAGGGAGAGTCCCACCCTGAAATTGATATCGTCAGCCGTCCTCCCGACCCCAAGGCAAGGCCACCGAGCGGACTTGAACTCTTGGGCCTGGACAAGCCAAAGGTCGTGACCATCAACGAAATCGTGATTCATCTCGGTCAGGCAAACTCCCGTCATTTCTTCGCCAATCGACTCGACGAAAAAGGCAATAGCACCCCTCATGTCGTTGAAATCCAGCCCGAGGCATTGAACAAAATGCCGTTGAAATCCTACCACTGGCGAAGTGTCCGTCTTTGGAATATCAATCGCTTCGAAATCAACGGGCTCATCATCAAAAAGGCCGGAGAGGCCGCGCTGGAGCTCAGCTACAACTTCTACAGTCAGGAATGGACTGCCTTCAAACAGGGCAAGGATGTCACCGCTCTTCTCAATCCCAACAAGGCCGAAAAACTTCTCAAAAAGTTGACCGACATCAGTGTCCAGCAATGGAAAGGCCCGATCGATGACAATGCCAGCTTTCGCCTGAGCGATCCAACTCTTCAAATATCGGTTCTCATCGAAGACATTGACGAAGAAGGTGTTGAGCGGGGCAAAGTGCGCCGTGAACTCCGGCTTTCCGAAGTCGTGGCAGGACAGCCCAATCGACTCTACTATGGCAAGACGGATTCCGACCCAAATTACTTTCTTCTTGATGCGGCAACCTTCCAACGGCTCTCCGTTGAGCTCCTGGAAAAGTAATTCCTTGGGGACTCGTTCGAGGGTTTCAGAATGGCGGCCAATGGAGTGACCGGCGGAATGACTGTTGTGACCGGAAAATCGCCCTCCATCAGCGTCACCATGAAAAAGGTGAAAACAGCTCCCAAAAAGTAAGTCAGGAAGCTATTTTTTTCCGAATCACCAACGATTCCCTTCCGCTCGCCTTTAGGAGTTCCTGACGTGCGAATGGAATTTCCTCCACCGGGCAGGAATTGTATCCGAGCATCCCGGTAAAGTAATCCACCGCCCTCGTGCTCAGGGCAAACACCCAAGGGATTCCAAGTTCTCCGGCTCGCTTTTCGGCCGCTTCCACAAGCAGGTGACCGTAACCCTGACCGCCGTGGCTCTGCTTCACGTAGAGGCACGCCACTTCAGCGCACTTTGGCTCGTCAGATGGATGAAGAGCGACACAACCCACCACGTTTCCATCGATTGTTAGCACCAAAAAATCCTGCAACGACGTTTCAATTTCTTCATAGGATCGCGGCACCAGGTGGGCATCCCGCATCGAACGTCCCACCATTGCCAGCAATTCCGAAATATCATCTGGCGCGATCGGACGGATCGAGAGGTAATCGTCGGCGTAAACCATCACCCCCACACCTTCGTTCGAAAAAAGCTCGTCCATCAGAACCCCTTGACGGGATTCATCCAGCAGGTGAACCCGTGGAATCCCGCCGGCACACACTTCGCCCGCCCGGTTCAAAAGAGTCGCGCCGTCGCCCTTCCAGGCAACCGCATCCTCACTCGAAATTGCATTGCCTCCTTCGGTCGGCCCGGGAATGAGTGAGATCAACTTGGCTGCGCCCAAACCAGCAGCCAACCCAACCACCTCATCGCCCAAAAACGGCAGACCCGGGCTCTCAATCAAAGCCAACTGGCCCCGATTTAAGATCGCTGAAACACTCCCGGCATCAAGTGCCGCAGCCTGCCACTTCAACTCACCATCGATCAACAAGTGATCGATCTTGGCCTCTCCGCTTCCGGTCGAAATCACCACCAGACGAACTCCCACCTGCTGCAGTGCGATGAGATCGAGCAGAGCCTCCGCCAGCGCAAGCTCCGGCATCCGGGCAGCATTCAACACCAATACGAAAATCTTCCCCCGGAAAGACGGTATATATTGGAGAACCGCACGAACGTCACTCTGCACGGCGAAACGATAGAAAAGCGGGCCAACTTACGCAAGACGCTAGCGATTCAAGACCCGCTTCCGCAAAAAACAAATCACCACCCACAAAACACCTGCCACCAAACCTGATGCGGCAAACCAATCTCCGAAAGCGGCGTAAAGAGTCACCTTCCCCCCGGCCGGAATATAGACCGGGGCCAACAGAAATCCTCGATGGAAATGACTCCCGCTTTCATCAACCAGATGCCGTTTCACCTTCGTGTAGGGGTCAGTGAGTGATCCCGCAGCTGAGATCACCCCGGTCACCCCGCGATTTGCGCAACGAACCATGGGACGACGCAGCTCGATCGTGCGAAAGACGGAATTCCGAAAGTGCTGTGCCGCGCCTTCGGTCTCACCAAACCACCCGTCGTTGGTGATGTTGACCAGAAACTGCGGTTCGTTTCGAACAAACCTGCGGGTCACCCTTGGAACGGTGTCTTCGAAGCAGATTGAAGGCATCATGCCCACTTCCCGATCTCCGATCTTCACCGTGAGAGGCTCGAAACTGTTTCCCGAGGTGATTCCATTTCCAAACTCCACGCCAGCAGCATCGAAGTAGAGTTCCCTCAAAAACGGAAGGTCCGGAATGAACTCACCCAGGATGACCAGATGGTGTTTTTGGTAACTTTGCCGCGAGCCCGCGCCATCGTCGGAAATGAAGGAGTTAAAAACATCCGATCCGGGGTCCATCGGATCGTCACCCGTGTATTCGTTGAGACCGGTGACAAAGGTAAAGTCACCCATGCTACCGACATACTCAAAAATGCTTTCAATCCCAGGTCTCCCAACCGTGGTTCCGTCTTTCCTGAGTTCGAGAAAGTCGGGAAGACACGCTTCCGGCCAGACGACGAGATCGGGGGATTGCAAGCTCACGATCACCTCTTCGCTTCCCGCTTCCTGCAAAGATTCCGCGGCTTCACGCTCAACTTCGTCGAGCCCTTTTTCGGTAAGGTCGACGAATCCATCGACGATTTCTTGAGGCGCCCAAAGCACCTCCCCTGCAATCTGGGGAATGTTTTGCTGAACCAAGAGGACACGTCCCTCAATTTTTGGAGCATTCGTCACCGTACTGAGACGCATCGTTCCCGCCGTAAAGGCGATCATGATCACCAAAAGAGCTGAAGCAAAATCCCAATGGAGCATCTTCACCTCGTTGGCCCGGAACTGGAGGTAAAAGCGTCGCGCTGTTTGCACGGCCACCGCGCTCATAAAAACGGGCAGGAAGGACAATCCGATCACGCCGACGTATTCCGCATTCTGTGCCAGGATGAGATTTTGAGCAAAGGTGACTCCAAGTCCATTCCAGCCAAATCCCGTCATCAACCAACCCCGGACCCATTCCAGCCCGCACCAAAGCCCGCCCAGCAGGGCCGCATAGCCGAGACTGATCCACATTTGACGAAACCTCGCCGGGATTCCCTTCGGAATGAGGTATTCCTTCTTCCAGGGATTTCCAAAACTCGCCGCATAGGCACCAAAGATCCCAAAATACAGCGACAGGTAGGCCGAAAGCGCCACCGTGCCAGGCCAGGTCACCGAACCCAACCACTTGAGATTGATCACCCAGAAACCCATCCCCGCGACCCAAGCCAGACCGAAGCCACGCAGACCACGCCGTTTCTCCCGCGCCGTCCAAAGCAGCGGAAGAAGCAACCACATCCAGCCCCAGACCAACCACGCTTGGTCGAATGGCGTAAAACAAAGGGCCAAGGCGACTCCGCTCAATGCAGAGAGCAGGATTCTGACTAGCCCAATCATCAGCCCATGCGCTCGTAGGCGTCTTTTTCGAGAGCTGTCCAAAGAGTGTCCAGTGAAGCCTCCACATCACTCCGGCTATCCCCGTGTCCAAACAGGTAATATTTGATCTTCGGCTCCGTGCCGGACGGGCGGACAGCAAAACGTCGGCCATCGGCAAGATCGACAAAAAGCATGGCAGACTCGGGAATTTCATCCCCTTCCTGATCGTAAAAGCCCCCTTTGGCGTAGTCCCTGACGGCCACCGCAGCAGAACCATCAATCTCTTTCGGAGGATTCGAGCTGTAGGACTCCACGAGGGCGGCAATCTTGCGGGCTCCCTCACCACCTTCCATCACAAGTGATTTCCCTTGTTCCAGATAGACCCCGTATTCCTTCCAAACCTGATCCCTCAGTCCCGCAATCGTCGTTCCCTCACTCATGGCATAGGCCGCCAATTCGGCAAACATCACGGCCGAGGCATTCCCGTCCTTATCACGGACGAAGTCCGAACCGAGATAGCCGTAACTTTCCTCACCACCAAACACGAAGAACTTGGAATATTCCAGACGTAGCTTCCGGCTCTCTTCTTCGGTCAGGCTACGGTAGTCGCCCTTCTTATCCACCGGAATGGCGTCCTCATATTTCTTCAACTTCTCTCCAATGAATTTAAATCCAGTCAAAGTATCGACCACGCTAATGCCGTATTTTTCAGCGACAACCCTCTGCAATTCAGTCGTCACTAAGGTTTTGATCAACACCGCGCGACTCCTGTTGCTCTCAGTCAGCCACCCCAGCTCAAACATGCTCTTGATCCGGTACCATCCCAGCAAAGAGCCGATCTCATTTCCTGTTAATAACTCCATCTTCCCTTCTCCATTCCGAACCGCAACCCCCATTCGATCACAATCCGGATCAGTCGCAATCACGGCATCGGCCCCCACCTCCTCGGCGAGTTCAATGCCCTTGGCGAGGGCCGGAGCATTCTCCGGATTGGGAGACTCAACCGTCGGAAAACGGCCATCCCCCCCATCCTGCTCGGGCACGGTGATCACTTCAAAACCAAGCTCTCGAAGCATGGGCACGATAATGATCCCCCCCGTTCCATGAAGATTGGTATAGACCACCTTGGCTTTGCGTCCTTCCAGAAGATCCGGACGAAGCAGGACCGTCTTCAGCTTGTCCATATAAGTGCGGTCCATCTCGGCTCCGAGCATGGTCAACTCACCCTGTTCCGATTCAGCAAGCGGCTCGTAATTCTCACTCTCGAGGGCATTCACCTCGGAAATCACCCCGGTGGCATGCGGCTCGACGAGCTGCCCGCCATCATCGATGTAGGCTTTGAATCCATTGTCGTGGGACGGATTATGGCTGGCAGTCAGACAGACCCCGGAATCAGCCCGTAGATGACGAATCGCGAATGAAATCTCCGGAGTCGCTCGTTCAGCCTCAAAAAGGTAGGCATCACAACCCAGTTCGGTGGTGACCTTGGCGCAGGTCTCGGCAAAATCGCGCGAAAAATGACGGGTATCATGCCCAATCACCAGAGATGGCCGTCCATCTCCCGTAAAACTCTTTTTAACATAGGTGACCAGCCCGATCATCGCACGCTTCAGATTGAAGAAGTTCATTGAGGCCGTTCCCACGCACGGATGCTCCGGCCGGCCAAGCGGCCCACCTTCGCCCTGCTCCGCCTTGGTCACAATCTTGCCAACTGTTCGCCCGCGCAGGCCACCGGTTCCAAAAGCCATGGTCTTGAAGAAACGGTCATCGATTTCCTGCCATTCACCGGCCCCAAGAAGCTCCGTGATGGCGGCGGCGCCAACAGGAGAACCAGTCCCTTGCAGGTAAAGCTCAATATTCCTGCTGGCTTCGACGGAGACATCACCGCGCTGCACGGCTTCATCAAGAAGGGATTTCCATTCGCTCATTACAGAGAGGATGCTAGAACGACCCCACACAATGTCCATCCCTCGCCTTGAAGAAATCATCTCAAACTCGCTCAGTAAGCGGAAGACTCTCCAAACGCCCGAAACCAATCTGATCCGTCTCATTGATGGCGCAGGCGACAACCTGCGCGGCCATATTCTTGAGAGCTATGGTGACGGGTGGATGATCTCGACGTCGGGTCCGGGATTGAACCCGGAAATCCGGGATCAGCTCGGCCGCTACGGGAAACCCCTCTATTGGAAGAGGCTCGACCAACACCAGAAAGAGTCGCCGGTCCACATCAGCGGGCCCGGGATGCCGAAATTCTTCACCGGACTCGAAAACGGCTTGAAATGCCGTCTCTCTTTTCAATCAGGATACTCGCAGGGCATCTTTATCGACCAGCGGGATAATCGCGCGGCACTTCGAGACATGGTAAAGCGCGGACAAACCGTTCTAAATACCTTTGCCTATACCGGATTTTTTTCCATCACGGCAGCCGCAGCGGGAGCGGTGACTTCGACCCTGGATCTTTCACAGGTTTATCTCGACTGGGCGCGGGAAAATTTTTGCTTAAACGGGATGTCTCCCGAAGATCACCACTTTTGCAAAGGCGACACCTTTCACTGGCTTCGCCGTTTCGCGAAGCAAGCGCGAACATTCGACTACATCATTCTCGATCCCCCGACCTTCTCCCGGGACGACAAAGGCAGGGTGTTCCGGGTAGAGAAAGATTACGGGAGGCTCTTTGACCTGGCCGCTGCTTGCATTGCTCCCGGGGGAAAGATCCTGGCCTGCACCAACTACCGGGCCATGAGCACCACCGAATTTATGGCTCAGCTCAATGGGGCAAAACTCAGTCCGGAAAAAATGCCGGAGGATTTCACCGACAGCCCTTACTTGAAGTCTGTCTGGGCAACTTTCCCATAAACAAAAAACACCGCTTCTTGCGAAGCAGTGTTCTTTAAAAGTTCGGATGGACGGACTTTAACCTCCGATCTGAGTGCTGCCCTGAAGGGTGGCCCCCTCCTCCATGCTGAGAGTCTTGGTCTTAATGTCGCCCTTGAGGAACGACTTCGCCTTCAACTCGCATCGGTCGGAATCAATGGTGCCTTCGACTCTGCCATAGAGCTTCACTTCACCGGCCTTGACGTCGCCTTTGATGCTGGCGTTTTCGGCGATGGTCACCTTGCCCTTGTCGGAAATGATTTCGCCATCGATCTTTCCATCGATGATCATGTCGTTGGAGAATCTAATCGATCCGTTAATCTCTATCCCTTGAGTCAGGACGTTGGTTGCATTTGCCATAATCTTGGTGCGACTTCACCAGCTTTAAGCGGCCGTGGCAATGCCATTTTTGGGAAAGCTTTTGACAAACAGCTCCCCACAGTGGACCTCTCTCCACAGTGAGCTTTGCCAAACAGTTCGAAACCCTCATGGAGGAGCCTTCTCCTCTGATGCGCAGATTTCGCAAACTACTCGCCCCTTGCCCGGACGGGCGGCTGGAGGCCATGGCTCGACAAAGCCAAGCCATCACCCGTCGGCACTTCGGGAAAACCATGCGGCTTTTTGCACCTCTTTATCTTTCGAACGAATGTGTCAATAACTGCCAATACTGTGGTTTTTCGAGAGATAATCCCATTTTCCGGACCACCCTGACGGTCCCCCAGGTGGTCGCGGAAGCAAAACATCTCTACGATCAAGGCTTTCGAAATATCCTTCTGGTGGCGGGTGAGCATCCCAGGTTTGTTTCCGATGGCTACCTTCAGGAATGTATCGATGCGTTGAAAAACCTGATTCCCACCATTGGAATCGAGGTCGGCCCAATGGAAGACGACCAATATGGCGAACTCGTGGAACACGGCGCGGAGGGTCTCGTCGTCTACCAGGAGACCTATCACCAGGAAACCTACGAAACCCTCCACACTTCCGGCCCCAAAAAGAAATTTCACTGGCGACTCGATTGCCCCGAGCGCGCCTACGCGGGCGGATTTCGACGCATCGGCATCGGCGCTCTTTTCGGTCTCGCAGACTGGCGCCATGAAGCAATCTCGCTGGCAACACACCTCGACTACCTGATGCGTTCTTGTTGGAAAGCCAGCTTCACAATCGCCTTCCCCCGAATGCGTCCTCACGCTGGAAACCACCAATACACCCCGGACCCGGCACTCTCACTCAACGACCGGAATCTGGTCCACTTAATCGCCGCTTTCCGGATGTGTTTCCCACAGGTGGGCATCATATTGTCAACAAGGGAACCAGCCGGGCTCCGTGACTCTCTCTTCCCGCTGGGCGTGACCCACATCTCCGCCGGCTCGCAGACCGATCCAGGCGGCTACACCGGAGCTGGAACCGAAGATCTGCACCTCACGGTAAAAGGACGGCGGGTCGAATTGGATGAATTAGCCTCCTCCGACCGCGCCACCGGACAGTTTGAAATCGACGACAAACGCCCAGTCGAAGAAATCGCACGACTAATCAAAACCCAGGGACTCGATCCGATCTGGAAAGATTGGGACCCCGCCATCCTCGCCACCAAATGAAGCTGACAATTAACGGAGAAAGCCGCAACTTTGAGAAACGCCTGACTTTGACAGCACTCCTCGGAGAGCTTGGATTGGGAGAAAAACCCGTTGTTGTGGAGCTCAATCGCGAGGCACTTGCACCCTCGGAGTTCGCACTACGCGAACTTTCCGATGGTGATTTGCTTGAAATTATTACGATTGCGGCAGGAGGCTAATCTCTCTCATCAGGGGTTGGCTCAATTTTCACGGGAGCTACCGCCGCAGGTGCTTCAACAACAATTTTTTGAACCGGAGCGGGTTCGTCTTTATTACTTTTCCCGCTCACCAGGGTGAAAATCAACACTCCGATTACGATCATCAGACAGATCAGGAAGATGGATTGCATGATCGCCATGTTCCGTTGAAGGCGAACCATGGTGTCACTGACCTTCTCTTCGGCGTTTTGGACGTTCTGGAAAAGATTCTCCATCCTGATATCAGAATCCCGCATTCTTTCCTGAACACGATCAAAAGTTTGTATGGTCGCCTTGCTGGTTCCATCCATTTCTTTGAGGGTATCATTGAAACCATTCATCGATTCAGTGAGCTTCTCATCCTTCGCTCCGGTCATCTTCATCTGTCCGTGAATCTCCTGCAAAGCTTTCCCCACGGTGGCTTGAGATTTACTGAAACTATCAAGCCCCTTCATGGCTTCCGGAAGATGTGCCAATGAATCCCGGAGAATGATGTTATTCTTATTCTGGGACTCCAACTGTCCTCGAACGGCTCGAACCAAATCCACCATTTCCAGATAACCTTCCGAGATTCTTGTCAACTGTTGGTCCCGCTTGGATGGCCGTTTCCAAAACGCCCACTTACTAATCTCTTTACCCGTGTCACCAGACCGGGACAGGGAGGTGGATTCTTTGTTTTCAAGTTCCATGACTTCCATCTGTTCGATCTTGGGGCTCTGCGAAGCAGCGCTACTCTCTTCCAAATCATCCCCAACTGACTCCAAGGGGGCGGGATCCGGCTCGACTTCAGGGACTGTCTCAACGATCGGATCAGATTTCGGCTCTTGACCCGCATAGATTTTCTCGCGGTTTAGAAGGACCGGACCCACCTTGGGGGCACGGAATTCCACTCTCTGAAGTTCCGGCTCACCCGACTCAAGAAGCTTTTCTTCTACATCGGAGTCATCTTCCACGAGAGAAGGCGTGACAGCCTCGGCAAAAGGCACCTCATCTTCCTGAGCCTCATTCATTCCGCCAAAATTGTCATCCTCGCCATCGGCCCCGGTGTCAATCCCGGCATTTGGCTGATCGCCTTCAACCTCCGTTGGCAGGACCTCCTCAACCTCCGTTGGCAGCTCGTCCTCAACCTCCGTTGGCAGCTCGTCCTCAACCTCCGTTGGCAGCTCGTCCTCAA
>CALFSW010000482.1 GCA_937916505.1 uncultured Verrucomicrobiales bacterium
GGTAGCTGAATGAAAAGGTGCCAGTGCCTGATACTTCCTCCCAGGAAGTGCCAGCGTTTTCAAAGTCGCCATTGGGGAAAATGTCAGCCAAGCAGGGAAGGGTGAGGAGGGGAATGCTTAGGAAAAGCGAGGATTTGGTATGTCTCATTGGATTAATGTTTCTGTTGAACTTTATGAATCAAGTTCATTTGGCACCTCACCGCAAGAGGAATGTGAAAATAATTGCACTATTTTGCATTATCGGGAAATTCTCTTGCCGGGATCGCCCTTTTAGTTACTTTGCATAAAGTTACAGGCATTTGCGGACTGCTGAAGAAGCGTTCGGGAGCCTTCCAACAACAATTATTGCTTTCAAGCCAATGACGCCATTGACTCTTCCCCCTGATGCTGCAGCGACCATGATCGAATTTGAAAAAGTGAATGAGTGGGTGGTAGATCAAGGCCGTGATTTTGCGGTGATCGAGGGGCTTGAAGACTTTGATCCTTTTTTTCTCAGCCTTGCGACCGTGACCAATCAATGGCTCTTTTGCAGCAGTAACGGAGCATTGAGCGCGGGCAGGGAGAATCCAGAAAAGGCTCTCTTTCCCTACCTCACGGTCGACAAGATTCTTGGAAACTGGAACGTGACGGGGCCCTTCTCTGCAGTCGAATGTGACGGAGAGATCTGGCATCCGTTTTGGCCAACGACGACCCACAGGTCTCCGGTTCGCCGTCGTCTTTTGAAGAGCGATCTCGGTGACGAACTGGTTTTCGAAGAGGTCCATGAGAAGTGGCAGCTGCGCTTTAGCTACCGTTGGCAACTCTCCGGTAAATACGGATTTGTCAGGAAGGTGCGGATTACGAACGAGGGGGATTCTGATCGGGATTTTCGCATCATTGATGGTCTGCAGGACTTGCAGGTTTCGGGGGTGAGTCACCGACTCCATCTTGAGCTAAGCTGCTTGGCGGACGCCTATCGAATGAGCGAATTGACGAGTGGCGGGGCTCTGATGATTCATCGCCTGGCCTCAGGAATCGTGGACGCTCCGATTCCGCTTGAGAGCTTGAAGGCGACGACGGTTTGGACTGCGGGATTTGAGGAGGCGCAGGCTTATCTGTCCAGGCAGGACGCCGAGGAGTTTTTGAAGACAGGGCGCTCCCGGCCGGATCTTGCTAAGAAAAGGGGAGAGAAGGGAGCGTTCCTTTTGGGCGCGGATCTCAGTTTGCCGCCGGGTGAATCGAAGGATTGGATCATGGTGTCAGAGATTGAACAGTCCCACCGTGAGGTTGGCCGGCTGATGTCGGCGTTGGAAGATAAAGACGCCCTGCGAGCCGCAGTGGAAGAGGATCTGGAGGAGGGGCGTGACCGCTTGCGCTCCTTATCAAAATCGGTGGACGGGATTCAGATAACGGCTGACCGTGATACCTCGCTCTATCACTATCATAACACCTTGTGCAATTTCCTGAGGGGAGGGCTCCCTGAGAATGGCTCGGTGTTATCACGTGAGCAGTTCATTCACTTTCTTGAGCAGAATAATCGGGGACTGGTTGTGAAGTTTGGCGACTGGTTGTCGGGTCTGCCTGATGCCTTCGAGCGCAACCGGGTGATTGAGCAGGCCGGTGAGTTGGGTGATCCCGATCTGCTTCGATTGACGATCGAGTATTTGCCCCTGATTTTGGGGCGCAGACATGGCGATCCCAGCCGTCCGTGGAACAAATTCAACATCAAGCTTGCCGATGAAGAGGGCCGGCCGGTCCATCATTACGAAGGGAACTGGCGGGATATTTTTCAGAACTGGGAGGCTCTCGCGTGGAGCTACCCGGTCTTTCTTGATGGCTTCATTTCGCGTTTTTTGAATGCTTCCACAATCGATGGCTTCAATCCTTACCGTGTCACTTCCGCAGGGGTTGATTGGGAGGTCCCGGATGCGGATGATCCCTGGGTTTCCATTGGCTACTGGGGCGACCATCAAATTATTTACCTGCTCAAGTTTCTGGAGCTAAAGGAGAAGATCAATCCAGGGTTCATGGCAAGTGAGTCGGCCGGGAAATCCTACGTTTTTGCAGATGTGCCCTATCGCATCGCGGGGTGGGAGAAGACTCTCACAGACCCACGGGATACCGTGGAATTTGACCAGAAGCAGCACGATGATTTGATGAGCCATAAGGCTGAAATGGGAGGCGATGGCTTGCTCCTGCGTGATGCTTCGGGAGAGCCCGTCCGGGTGACCTTGACCGAAAAATTGCTGATCCCCGCGATTGCGAAATTGGGGCAGCTTGTTCCGGGTGGAGGAATTTGGATGAATACCCAGAAGCCGGAGTGGAATGATGCCAATAATGCTCTCGCGGGAAATGGCCTCTCGGTGGTGACGACCGGCTATCTTCTCAGGTATGTGCGATTTTTGACGCGGATGATCTCGGGTTCCAACGATGGTGGGTTCAGCTTTTCGAAAGCTCTCGCTACCGCAGTGAGTGAATTGACCGCCGCGATGGGAGACCCGCGTTGGCGGGAAAGTGAACTTCCGGCAAGTGATCGATTTGAGTTGGCGAAGGCAAACGGGCTGATTGCCGAGCGATATCGGAAAGAAGCTCGCGTTGGAAACGGTCGTGAGTCTGCTGATCTCACTCGCGATGAGGTGCTGAATTTCCTATCAGCCGTTTCGATTGCCCTGAAGGGAGTCCTGCAAGCCAACCGAAGGGAGGACGGGCTCTGGCATTCTTACAATGTCTTGGAGCTTGGTGATGACCGGGACGAGATGGTGGTGCGGCATTTGCAACTCATGCTAGAGGGACAAGTTGCGATCTTGAGCTCGGGTCTTCTTTCGGACGAAGAAGCGGTTTCTCTTTTAGAAAAGCTGGCGGTGAGTGAGCTTCGCTCAAAACGGCATCCGACTTATCTCCTCTACCCGGACCGGGAGTTACCGACTTTTGAAGAATTAAATCGAGTTCCCGGGGATGATCTTTATGAGATTCCGTCTCTGGTCGAGATGGTCAAGGGGGGCGATCAAAGTCTCGTCTACCAAGATGATCTGGGAGACTGGCGATTTGATGAATCGCTCGTCAATGGCTACGCTCTCGCCGCGAGGCTGGATGAAGTTACCGGACTTTCCGATCAGGATCGAAAGTCTATCGAGAACCTTTATGAGGCGGTATTTACCCATCATTCATTTACCGGGCGAAGCGGGTCGATGTTTGGCTACGAGGGCCTCGGTTGTGTCTATTGGCACATGGTTTCAAAGCTGATGCTGGCTTCCCAAGAGGTGTCGCTCAATGTTCTCAAGAGCGATGGCGACGAGGAACTGAAGCATCGCGCGGTGGCTGCTTACTATTCCGTCCAGCGGGGTCTGGGCTTCCGGCAATCGCCCAAGATGTATGGGGCCTTTCCGGCGGAACCTTACTCGCACAGCCAAGGTGAAAGAGGCGCCCAGCAACCCGGGCTGACCGGTCAGGTGAAGGAGGGGATTCTCTGCCGGATGGGGGAGTTGGGAATCGACTTCCAGGACGGTCAATTGAGCTTCCGGCCCCGGATTTTGCGCTCCGCCGAATTCACGGAAGGAGAGATTTCATTCACCTACGCCCGAACTCCGGTGACGTTCCGAATTCAAGAAGGAGCTGATGATGCCAGCGCTCTCGTTAAGATGAGCGATGATCGCGAGCTTGAATTCTCCGGTGCAATATTAGACCATGACACGACGTCACTGGTTATCGAAGAGGAGGATTGTGTTCAAGGGATCACGGTTACCATTCCCGGCTCTTGGCTAATTTCCTAAAACCATCCTATTATGTCATCACCATCCCAGGCCCCGCTCACACTGAAGGAAAAAGTCGGCTACGGCTTGGGCGATACCGCTTCGAACATCTTCTTCTTCGGCGTCAACGCGTGGATTTTCTTCTACTACGTTGAGGTCTGCAAGATCCCGCCGGCGACGGTGGGGACGCTCCTTCTTCTTCCCCGACTTTGGGATGCGATCACCGATCCTTTGATGGGAGCGCTGGCCGACCGGACTCGGACCCGCTTTGGAACCTATCGACCTTACCTGCTTTGGATTGCGGTTCCTTTTGGAGTCTTTGGTTACCTTACTTTTGCCAATCCGGATTTGGACGCGAGTGGTAAATTGATTTACGCCTATGTGACCTATATCGCGCTGATGACCGCCTACACTGCGATCAATGTGCCTTACTCAGCTTTGATGGGTGTCATGACTCCGGTGCCCGCTGAGCGGACCAAGTTGGCCACTTTTCGTTTTGTGGGAGCATTCTCCGGTCAGCTAATTATTTCGATGGCCTTCCTTCCTCTCGTTCTTCTTCTGGGCGACAAGGACAAAGGGGTGGGCTTTCCCCGCGCGATGGCGGTGATGGCGGTGATCGCCACGATTATGTTTTTGGCCACTTTCATGCTCACCCGGGAACGGGTGAAGCCACCGGCTCGCTCAAACGATCTCCTGGGTGATTTTAAGGCTCTTATTGGGAATAAGCCATGGGTGATCATGGTGATTGCGGCGATTTTGACCCTTTCAAGTGCGGCCGTTCGTTGGACGATTACCCCGCAGTATCTCAAGTATTACTTTGGAGTCGGAGATGAACCGTTTTTCTGGTTTTTGGACAAGATCAGCTTTGTCCAAACAACGGGTAGCCTGGCCTTCATCGCTGGGGTGTTTCTCACCGGTTTCTTCAGTCGGAAATTCGGAAAGAGAAACAGCTTGATGGGTCTTACCGTCATCAATGGTTTTCTCGTCTTGTCCCTTTTCCTGATTCCCCGCGATGGCTACATGACCTTGGTGGTTATGAATGTCATCGGAAATATCCTGGCTGGTCCGACTCCGGCTCTGGTGTGGGCCATTTACACCGATGTCGCCGATTATAGTGAATGGAAGTCCGGTCGCAGAGTGACTGGTCTGGCTTTTTCTGCCGCGATGTTCGCTCAAAAACTAGGAATCAGTATCGGAGGGAGCGTGTGTGGATGGCTTCTTGGTAGCGTGGGCTTCGACCCCGAAAAACCACCGAGTGAAGAGATTATCCAGAGCTTTCGAACCATCGCCTGTATTCTGCCGGGCGCACTCGCCATCTTGAATGGGGTCGTGCTTATCTGGTATCGCCTGAGCGATGCCGAGGTGGAAAAGATCGCGCTGGAACTTGAAGAACGACGTAAATCTGAAGAGTAGCGAATCTACTCCGGTAGCATTGCGAGGCTTCGGTATATTCTACGACCGAGGGCTCGCAACAGTTTCCCCTTCCTGAAGCTTTCCCGTGATGTAGACATGCTGGCTTCCTCCGAACCGCTTGCGGATCCGCGAAGCGAGGCGCTCGGCTCCTGTCATGCCGATCGCGCGAAAGGGAATCTCGATCGTGGTGAGCGAGGAGGTGGCATTTTCGCGCTGAATCCCATCGTAGCCGGTGACGGAAACGTCTTGTGGGACTTTAAGGCCACGGCGATCAAAGCCTTCGATCAGATCGTAAGCTTGGTGATCGGCCGCACAAACCCAAGCGGTGACTCCGTCCCGGGTGCGGTCAAATGCATGGTCAATCCCAGCAGTCACTGATTCGAAAGTGTGCGGAAAGATCCCGATAATATCAAGGGGATCAATGATGAGCCGTTGGCGGGCCATTTTCTCCATGAAAGAGCTGTATCTCCGGAAGGACCAACTCGCTGTGATGGCATACTCCCGGGTGTAAAATCCGATCCGTTTGTGGCCCTTTTCGACGAGTTGATCGACGACCATGGAAATTCCCGAGCAATGATCGACATCGACGCAGTCGATCGATTCATGCTCCAACTGGTCGACGAGGGAAACGAGAGGGTATTTCAGCGAGAGATCTCTTACGATTTTATCGGCAAAAGGATAGATTAAGATGATGCCCCTGTTCTTGCGAGCACGCAGACTCTTAATTTTGTTAAAAACGGGATCGTCCAGACTGGAGGTTTCGGGGGGGATGAAATCGACATCAACCCGGATCTCATGAGCTTGGGCATACTCGGAGACACCGACGAGAATCTGCTCGCCCGGGCTGTTGTAGTCTTCCCGGAAATACTCCTCGGTATCACTACAAATGAGGACATTGAAATTCGCTTCCTTTTTGGCCTTTTTGACATTGGGGCTCCTTGACTCAATGTGGGTGTAGCCCATGTCAGCCGCAAGTTGAAAGACCTTGGCCCGCGTTGTCGCGTTGATTCCCGCGTGATTGGTAAAACAACGCGATACCGTTGCTCGTGAGATGCCGAGTTGATCGGCAATGGCTTTCTGGTTCACTTTAGACATAAATAAATATTACTTTGTAGAGAATCTGGAATGATGGTGCCCTGTTCCTGAATCTTTGGCAAGATTCACAATTTCTGTCTAAGATTAATGCAAAATAATGCAAAATAAATTGACTGACAAGGTTTGCTCGTTGATTGTTCCCTGATCGTAGGCGTCCGTAAAGAAAATCCCATGATGGTCATGATGCAAGCAGATCACGAAAAGGCGGTCATAAATCATAAGGCGACTGTTGCTGATCTATTTAAGGTTCCTGTGATTGTTTTGTAATTTTGAAGAGAAAAGATGATGAAGATTTTAAGTCGATCAATTGCTATTCTGGTTTTGGTTTCGAGCTCCCTTTTGTCGGTCGGGAAGATCGTAGAGGTGGGTGGAGGAAGCTATTCGTTAACCCGTCCGGATGGCTGCAAGGCCTTGCCTGCGGGAATTTCTGTCACTGAAAAGGTGAAAGGAGCCATCCCGACCAATCAATGGTGGAGCTCTCTCGTATGGGAGAATTACTCCCAGAATTTGTTCCCTCATCCTCTTGCGATGGTTTGTCATGAGGGTGGGCTGGCGGTCTCCTACCCGGGTGCAGGGATTGTTGGCGGGGGTGGTCATATTATGGGAGGTGGAGTAACCAAGACCGGTGATTTTGTGATTGGCCATTCCGGAGGGGATGATTTCCCATCAGCTAAGCTTGCTGGATATTCGGAATGGTTCATCACGGCGGAATTTAGGAAGGGAGAAGCCTATCTTCGTTCCACTTTTGGACACGGAAGCCCCTTTGTCTTTAATCGCATTTCGGGAGGTGATCCGGTCCTGAAATTCGTGGATCAGCCGATGGTATTCAGTGGTGGTGAAGGTGATCCCGTCATTGGAGTGATGGTTCGCGGGAATCATTACGGGCTCTTTGGAGCAACCGGCTCGAAGTGGACCGGACTGTCCGGGAAGACGGTGACCAATGAGTCCTCCAAAGGATACTTTAGTATCGCTCTTTTACCGGATGGCAATGTCGAGACCCTTGCTCAATTTGCAGCGGTTGCACACGGGCATGTCACCGGGACCAAGGCATCATCGAAATCGGTCAATGGATCATTGGAGACTCGCTACGAATTCGAGATCGAAGCCATGCAGGGTGAGGGAACGAAGACTCTTTTTACGCTCTATCCGCATCAGTGGAAATATTCTGACGTGACCTTGACCGGTCAGGCCTATCGCTCGGTTCGCGGTGCCATGAAGCTTGCCCGTGGTGATGGTTTCAAGACGGTTGTGCCAATTCAGGGATTGCTTCCAATGTTGCCCAAGGAGGGCATTGCGGACCGGGATCGCTTGGTCGGATATCTCAAGAAGGAGGCCGCCATTCGTAAGGAGGAATATGCCGATACGTATTGGGACGGAAAATTTCTCGGGAAGCTGGCCACTCTCAGTGGCATCGCCGAGGTTGCCGGTGAGCCGGAGCTTCAAAAGATCTTCGTCGATGAAATCCGCCGTCGACTTGAAAACTGGTTCACCGCATCCGACGGGGAAGCAGCTCCTCTTTTCTACTACGATAAAACGTGGGGAACCTTAATCGGGAATAAGCCGTCCTACGGAAGTGATGGGCAGATTAATGATCATCATTTTCACTATGGCTACTTTATTCGGGCAGCGGCCGAAGTGGCTCGATTGGATCCGAAGTGGGCTGAAAAATGGGGGCCGATGGTCGAGCTGATGATCCGGGATATCGCCTCGACCGATAAAGCAGATCCGCTCTTTCCCCATCTCCGCGGCTTCGATATTTATGCCGGACATTCGTGGGCCTCAGGTCATGCCAAATTTGCGGATGGCAATAATCAGGAATCCTCATCCGAATCCATGAATGCCTGGTATGGCATCATGCTTTGGGGCGAAATTACTGGAAACGCGAAGCTTCGTGATACCGGGGTTTTTCTCTACAACACGGAGCGGACTGCCGTTGAGGAATATTGGTTTGATGTTTCGGAGACCAACTTTCCAAAAGACTTTCCTGAAGTGGCTCTCGGGATGATTTGGGGCGGGAAAGGTGCTTTCTCAACTTGGTTTTCACCTGATATCGACTGCATCCATGGCATCAACTGGCTGCCCTTTACCCCTGCTTCGATTTACATGGGGCGTTTCCCCGATTACGTGAAAAAGAACCACGATCGCATTGTCGAAAAACGCGAGAAAGGGAGCGACTACAACAACGGCTGGGGTGATCTCGTGGTGATGTTTAACGCACTGAACGATCCCGGGATGGCGGCCAAATATATCGACTCCAATCCCGAGTGCAGTCTCGAAGGCGGAAACACCCATGCCTTCATGTATCACTGGATTCATACTTTGGAACGACTCGGTCGAAACGATGCCAAGGTGACTTCAGCCCATCCTTTTGTGAATGTCTTCACGAAGGACGGCCACAAAACCTATGCCGCCTACCATTTTGGGGAATCTGATCTCGAGGTCCGTTTCTCCGATGGGTTCAAGATGATGGCGGCACCGGGAAAGCTCACCGTAAAGTCGGCCAAGAACTAGCGGATGAGCGGATTGCGGGGGATGTTTCTTTCGGGAACGGGTCCGGTCGGAACTTCGGTCCGGGTCGGCTTCGGAACGGGGGAGACCTTGATGTTTTTGAGCATCGACTCCGTGCGCTTGAAGTCTTCTTCGAGGAGTTTGC
>CALFSW010000483.1 GCA_937916505.1 uncultured Verrucomicrobiales bacterium
TTTTTAGTTTAATCCACTGCTCATCAGGGCTTTAGGATTAAGTTGACGCGAATGACCACAGGCCTCTAACACTTTGTTCAACCCGCCATTCGCCAGGTCAACAAAAGGGGTATCTCAAAGACGAAAGAAGTCGCCCCCGGCAAAGAACTAAAAATTCCGACCGCCTCAAGGAAGGTGATCCCGGAAACCAGAGTCGATGAGAAATTCAAGAGCATCCATGACCTCTCCTCCAACTTCTTGCTTCGTCATGAAACCCCGTGCGGGGTACTCCAGAATCCTCTGCAAATCCCCCACCATGATGTGGATTAAATCCTCTTTCGAAATCATACCACGACAGTAGTCATCAATGGTCAGTTGGGGCGATGTCACAATAACCTCAAGTTCATCCCATTGTTTGCGAATCGTCGCGAATGTTCGCCGCTCCATGTAGGGCTTTTGCACTGCAATGGCCTTCGAAATCCCAATCGATTCCCCGGCTAAAACTCGACGGGTAAACAGCACGTTCTCTCCGGTATTCGTAGATTGATTCTCAATCAGAATCACCTCCTCGGGCACGCCCAGCTCAATCGCTCGTCCGGCAAACAATTCAGCCTCCGGTTTCTCAAAAAAACCTTCCGTGAAATTCCCCAATCCACCGGACATCACCACAAGCGGAGCGAGACCGGCGTGCCACAATTCCGTGACCCGATCGGCCACCCTCAGGTCATGGCTCCCAAGTGCCCAGATCATATCCGCAGGCTCCATCTCGTGCCCCAACAAATGGTAATCCCAAACAATTCCCGCCGCTTCATCGACCGTCATCATTTTACTTCTTTAAGATAGTCTGCCATCACTTCGGCGATCGCGTTGGCCCCATGGGCATTTGGA
Source organism: uncultured Verrucomicrobiales bacterium (assembly GCA_937916505.1). GTDB lineage: Bacteria > Verrucomicrobiota > Verrucomicrobiia > Verrucomicrobiales > Akkermansiaceae > SW10. Next base: position 868 of record CALFSW010000483.1, read on the forward strand.
TGCAAGTGATCAGGAAACCACTCTCCCTGAAGCTTCAGAGGTTCCTGCAGATCAACAGTTTCGACTCCTTCCAGTTTTGCCGCCTGCCCAATCCCGACATTGATCGATTCAACACGTTTACTCCCATAAAAGGTCTGCCCGGGAAAGAGCGGGGCGAGTCGCTGCCAGAGAATCACTCTGGGCTTCGACGGCAGATTATTATAGGTACGAATCAAGGATCGATAGTCTTCGACAAAGTCCCTCTTTCCAAAGGCCTCCCAATCCATCAAGTCGTTGATCCCAAGATTGCAGATGACAATATCAGGTTCAAAATTCATTGCCTTTTCGTGCTCGGACATAAAAACATAAGCCCTCTTTTCGTCGCCCCTCATCGAACGCCTGACCACACCACGCCCGGAATTCCCGAAGTTCTTCACCTCGTAGTCGTTCCCTAGAAGTCCACCCAAAACAAAAGGATAGTGCTCCTGGACATCGACAATGCCGTGCCCTGCCGTGATCGAATCACCGATACATGCCACTCTTATTCTTCCAGCCTTTCTCACCGGCCAATCGTCACTCCGAAAGGGACTGGCAGGCAAACCTTCATCATTCACAAGATTGCATCTGGGATCACTGGCCCACGCATAGCGGACTGCCACGGGAAGAGCAACCTCCGGCGATCGAAGTCCCAAAGACATCCCGGCAATCTCACCCCCGGCAGGATGAAACACTCCATCTTTGCCCGCAATGGCGAATCCGGATGGCGGGAGACCATCGGATGTTTTCACAGCCTGATCGAAATCGAGCCAAAGCACTCCCCGTTTCGGCCTCACCTGCTTCATGCGAGGTCCATCAACCACCAACTTCTTGCCATAAGTCTTAGCCAACGCAAGTCCCGCCAACCTCTCACCAACGGGGAGTTTTTTGTTGGGATGCACATTGGTCGGATGACCGACGTCAATCGTGACCGCCATTCCGACTCCGGGGACTTCCTGCGACACCTCCAATTGCATCTCCCGGAAAACCGGCCAATTCCGGTTCAATCCTGGCAGCTGAACAAAATACACCGGAAGATCGTCATTCCTCCAGGCGTGTCGCCACGATTCAATCAAGGCTTCAAACTTCCTTCGATTGACCTCCTTAGAGGAAGGCGCTCCCCGGCCACCATCGAGCGTCGCATTGGATTCCCCCTGATACCAGAGCACTCCGCTGACGGGAAACGGAAGTAACGGTTCGACACCTGCATTCCACAGAAACGTCGGAGCAAAGGGATGCGGGGGATTACGCCCCTCCACCGGATTCTTAAACCACTCCGTCAAATTCAAGGCCGCCCTCTGACGACACCAGCCAGGGTAATCCGGATTTGTCCACCACTCATGAAGCAATCCCTGCAACCGCGCATCCTTCATAAAAGCCCGCTTCGGAAGGTGCGCTTCAATCGGACTTCCGCCCACCCCGAGATGAATCACTCCCACTGGAACCTTGAGTTCCTCCCTGAGTCTCCTCGCGAAGAAATACCCCACCCCTGAAAACCCAGCCAAACTCTGCGCAGAAGCCCGCTGCCACCCCTTGGCATCGTAATAATTACTCTCATCGATTCCCGCGAGAAATTCGCGGGAAAAACGTTTGCTTCCGGGATGCAGTTGCCCCTGAAAATTGAACACACGAAGTCCCGCATCCTCTCCCTTCGCCATCGCCTCTTTGCCTGTTGCACAGTCTTTCAGCATCCACCGCATGTTCGACTGCCCCGTCGCAATCCACACTTCCCCAAACACCAGATCTTTCCTCAGCAAGCGTTCATCACCTGCCACCACTTCCATCGTCACGCCCTCTCCCGAAGGTTCTGCAGCGTCAAAGTCCACCTGCCAAAATCCTTCCGCTGATGCCGTCGTCTGTTTCACCCGCGCACCAAGCAACACTCGTATCTCAGCCCCGGGCACGGCCCTCCCCCAAACCGGCAAGGGCTTCCCCGCCTGCAACACGGCATGATCAGTAAACGGCAAAGCCAATTCCAAAGCGCCCTGAGCCCAACTCCCCATCAACAAGAGCCAGAGAAAAAAACACCCCCTCAACCTCCCTCCAGCCTCCGCTGCTCCGCTGCTCCGTGTGAGACTCCTCTTCATCTCACTTGGGTCGCGCATTCTTCCACCCCTTTCCACGATTCAATTGCAGGGACAGCGTCTCAGCCACCTCCGACCTCGCACCTCCCGACAACAAATTCACCAACTCTTCCGGGTCCTCCAAGCGATCATAGAGCTCTCGCTCAACAACCTCATCCCCTCTCAGCCACTCCACATAGCGATAATCCTTGGTCCGCATCGCATACCCGCGGGCCCTCCCTTTACTGAACTGCGAAAACGCCGCCCCTTTCCAGTCCTTCCCGGGATCATCCAACAAGCGGGCCACACTTGAACCCTCCAGTTGATCCCCAACATCCAAGCCACACAAATCGACCAAAGAAGGATAAACGTCCACCAACTCCACCAAAGCTTTCGTCTTTTTCCCTGCCGTTGTCATTCCGGGCTTCCGACAAATCATCGCCACCCTTGTGTCCAATTCATAATTCGTGGTCTTCCCCCACAACCCCTTTTCACCCAAATGATACCCGTGATCACTCCACAACATCACCACTGTATTTTCCGCCAAATCATTCTCCTTCAAAGCGTCCAACACCCGCCCAATCTGCGCATCAATATAACTGATACACGCGTAATAAGCATGCTTTGTCTCCCTCTGGTTCGCTTCCGAAAATGTCCCCTTCTTCGGCTGATCCGTGTAGCGCCGCTTCTCCCCCGATCCATGCCCCGCCATCGATCGTGCGCCTGTCGGCCAAGCCTGATGTTTGGCCAATTCAATTTCATCGCGCTTGTAGAGATCAAAATACTTCTTGGGCGCAATGTAAGGTGAATGCGGTTTGATAAATCCCACCGCCAAAAAGAACGGATCCTTCTTCCCACCAAACTCCTCCAAATACGCCACAGCCCGCTTGGCAACCTGACCGTCGTAAAGGACATCATCTTCCACGGGAGCAGCCTCCTCCAAAGGGCCGAACACCAAATACTGGTCCCACTCCTTCATTGCACGTTTCGGAAACATTCTCTGAAAAATGCCCTGCGCCGCCGCCATTCCCTCCTCCGTGTAATAATAACGCGGCCCCGGACGAAAAGCCGGAACACTCCAGCTCTCCGCATCACCCATGACATCCCATTTTGGGGCCATTCCCTTCGAAAAAACCCCGTGATTAATCTTTCCGCACGCCGCCGTGAAATACCCCGCCTCCTTAAAAAATTGCGGCAGGGTCACCACCCTGGGATTCTTATCCCGATAGTGGGCATGATTCCCGTGAATTCCAACCATGTCAGGCCGCAACCCCGTCAGAAGACTGGCCCTCGATGGTCCGCAAATTGCCTGCTGGCAATAGGCACTCTCAAACAAAAGGCCTGATGCCGCCAAGCGATCAATATTCGGACTCTTCACATGCCCCGCTCCGTAACATCCCAGCTCGGGCCTCATGTCATCCACCGCAATCATCACGACATTGAACGGCTTGGCCATCACCCCTGTGACCAGGAGACATCCACTCACAAAACTTCGCAAAAACATCGTCCGACAATCTCCTCCAATCATTCCCACTACAATGCCCCCAATCTGGTCAACTATCCACACCAGTTTTCTCCCATTCCCTCATCCGGAAGCAGGTCGGAATGTCCGCGGAAGAATAATTGCCATGAAACAGGCCAACGAACGCTGACCCGGCCTCCACCTCTGGCAGGACCTTCAATCAGTCCGCGAACTCCGCACCCGTCTCCGGGAACTGCGCGTCAACAAACCCGAACCCATATTTCCATGCCTCCTCTCTTCCTCATTCTCATCGCAATTCTCCTTCCGTCGCTCTCTTCGGTGTGAATTCCCACCCTCAACCCCGGTCGCCAGCGTCGTATACCATCCACACCCGACGACCCCAATGGACCCAAAACTAGATGACAGCGTGGAAATCCAACCAAAATCCTACGATGACAACTTGGAAAACCAAGACGACGTCAATTTGGAATTTAACAATGCATTGCCTCGTCCGCGTCATCCATTTGGTCAGGTTCAACATGATACTTTCTTCATTGAGTTAGGGGATGTAGGGCAGTTCGGGGAGCCACATCACCGTCTCAACCGCCCCGGCCCACTTTCGAATAATCATGGAGGCACCCGCAGGAATCTCCACGTCATCTTGCACACCGCCCGCCAAGTCGTCGTTGTCATACCAGCCCATTGGCAACAGGCTGCCGCTATAATAAAAATAGGTTTTACTTGGTGCCGAGTTGAACCCGCTTGGATCCGCAAACAACTTCAACGTGTCCACTGGATTGAACACACTGTCCACCGTTGCTTGCAGGACGCCGCTCGTGACCAAGCCAGAGCTCCCTAACGTCATCGCCACGGGATACGGATTCACGACCGGATTGTCTTGCGCCGTGTTGTCCGCGAAACGCCCCACCTCAATCCCCGACACCGATGTCGGCACTTGGCCTGCAATCAACACGTCCGGAGCCTCGGTTTGCGAATGGCGAATCACCAGGGAACCATTGTGTGGAAGAACCACATGGTCCTGCAAACCATCGGCAAGGGCGTCGTTGTCATACCAGCCTGCTGGCAGTTGACTGCCATCATGATGGAAATAGGTCTTACTCGGCGCGATGTTGATCCCCGTGCCGGCCAACACGTCATAGAGTTTGACCGTGCTCACCGGATTGAAGACATCGCTGGAGGATGGGATGCCGTTCCCGCCGGCAAACAGCGTTCCGAGGGTCCGGAATGGGATCACTTTGAAGGTGTCACCTGCTTGCAAGCCTTGGGCAGCCACATCTTGGGGAGAGCTTGGATCAATCGTGATGCTTGACGTCCCGTTACCAGTAATGGTGAAGGAATGCCCCTTCAACGTGCCCGAGGTGACCAAGAGATAGTAGCGATCATCGCCAGAGATGTATTGCTGCCCTGTCAGGGCGGCATTGATAGACAGCTCATTGCCCGACAGGGTCGTGATAGGGCCATCCCACACCGTCGGGCGCCACACTGGCAGACCCATCACGGTGTCGGCTGTCGCGGTCGTGGTCTGACGCACGAAACCGAAGGACCCGCCCAAATAGATCGCGCCACTCGTAGTGTCGGTGACACTGAGTTTGAGGAACTCCCGACTGCTACCGGGAAAGAGGGATCGGACGGTGACCCATTCGGTCTCAGCATCAATCGCAGTGACCCTGATCTCAACCGTTTCAGCAAGGCGCCAACCTGCCGCAAGGTCGGTGCTACGAAGGACCTCGACGGAGACCGAATCCACGGCGCCAATATTCCGCCGATAGCTGAGCGTCTGATAGTTTTCCGATTGGTACTCCACAAACCCTCCAACCACAGCGGCCGCGCCATCTGGCACCGTCGGGTCGAGATTGAGGAAGAATTCTCCCAAGTTGTTCACGGTGTCTTCTTCCGAGTCCGCCAGCATGCCGACGATGTTGGCATCCGTGTCATTCGGATAGAACTGGTCAAGCCACGTCTGGTAACCGGCATTCACCGGATCATCGGTGTTCGGATACGCCGGATCATTGGTCATCACAGTCACCTCAACGAAAGAACTGGCACCGGACTCCGTGTAGAGGCCGGAGAGGCCATCGACGACCAGACCATTAAAGCTGTGGCCCAGCAAGGTCTGCCCATCGAGCACGACGCTAACCGTTGTGCCTTTCAGGGTGACCTGGAGTTCGTAATCCTGCCCCTCCTCGATGACGCGACTCGCCAGGGCGTCGATCTTCAACCCTCCGCGTTCGGTCGAATGGCCGATCAGGATTTCATCGGTTTCTGATGAGATGGCGACAAACTTGAAATCATTGGCGCTATACTGATCGAACACCAGGCCTCCCGTGACACCGGTGCTCAAGGTCGTTTGCAGCCGCAGCAGGTAGGCCGCGCCGACGCTCAAGTCGATTAGTGCCACACCGTTAGTGGCCCCAGGTGCCGGGACGCCTGCATAACGACCATCCAGAATCTGCCAAGCCCCCGTGTCCCCCAAGGTGAACCGATTGGCCACGCCATCCTCGAAGGTCTCCGTTTCCTCGAGCGTAATCTCAGGAGGCAGAATCTGGACCCTGACATCATCGATGCGCGCCTTGGAGTTCTCCGCCCCAAGGCCAACCAGGCCGGTATTGAGGCCATGGTTGTCTCCATAAGCATCCACGCGTGGCTCATAAACATGGCTAAACACATCAGTGTTATCCACCACGAGCGTCGCCACCGTGCCGTTCAAGGCCACCAACAAGTTGTAGTCCTGATCGGGTTTGAGCTTGGCGGGTGTCTGCTCGTCGACGATCCAGCCATTGACCGTCCGATGTCCCATGACCATCTTGTCAGTGGAAATGTCGACGCCGGCAAATTTAAAATCTGTCGGGCTCTGATAATCAAAAATCAGATAGGCGTTGGACTTGAAACCTGCGGTGGGTTTCCCGCCATTGACCGTTGCCTGAATTTCAAAGTAGCTGGGAAGGACATTGTCCACGTAGAAAACACTGGCAGCATCACCGCCCAGGAACTCGGGCGCAATTTCCAAGCGGCCATTCTCGATGGTCCACGACCCGCTGTCAGCGGCAAAGCCATTGGAGTTATTGCCGTTACCATTGTTCCCCTTACCGCCACCCTTGCCGTTGCTGTTGTTGAAGTCAGCCCCGCGGAGCACATCCCTGGGTCCGCCAGGAATATTGCCGGGCTGGGGATCATCCGGGGCGCCGGTTTGATCCTGCCAGTCGAAGTCCCTCTGCATGACCAGTCCAATCTCCCCATTGGGCTCCCCGTTTCGCGGATCGTCAACATCCCTTCCCTCGTCCGTGTCACGGGTCGGATCGGCCCCATCCGCTTCCGACAGATCGTAGAGGTATTCCATCAACTGCGGTTGGATGGCCCGACTGATGGTGAAGGCACCGAAGGGCGCGAACGGCACCAGGTAGCTATTGAATTCGCCCGCCCAGTCGATCAAGCGGTCGCCTCCGGTATTCCCGAGGAGAATATCCCGACCCGCTCCTCCGTAGGCGGTGTCTTCGTAGGACGGATGGGTATCCGGGACATTGTTGGCGCGCACGTCGCTGGTCCCGGCCGTGCTGTCGTGATTGTCATCGGCATTGAGCAAATCATCACCTCGGCCCCCGAAGAGGTCGTCGTTGCCCGTTCCGCCTACCAGCCAGTCATTGCCGAGGTCTCCGAAGAGGTAGTCGTCTCCATCACTTTGGACCGAAGTGACACCGTCAGCGAAGGTGCCCACGTTCAGCCCCTCATTCGGATCAAAGTTGAGAATGAATTCACGCGCTTCGGGGTCATCCTCGGAGGTGAAGACGCCGTCCTCATTGACCAGAATCTTTCGAAGTGGATTGAATTCGTCGTAGGCCGCAAACTCCCCGGCGCGTTCCTCGCTATAACGTAGCAAGTTACCTGGATTATTCGGTGCCTCGTAAAATTCGGGCAGGGCCTCGGCACCAGAAATGGCATCGTCTCCCGCTCCTCCGTGGAGGAAGTCCCCGCCCAGGCCACCATAGATCACATCGTCGGCAAATTGTGCATCGTATAATGGATCCTGAATGCCGGTCAGTCCGGGATCGACGTTGAACGGCGTGAGATTCACCGTCTTCTTCAAGGCACCGTCCAGATTGATAATCGAAACCTGGTGATCACCCGGAGTGTCGATTTGTTTGTCCACTTCGTCGACCTTGGCGATGCCATACAGGGGCTCGGAGAACTCGCCGGCCGCGCCCTCGATATTCCGACTGGTGTAGATGCGTCCGTCGTCTCCCAGGATCCCGTCAATGCCCGTTCCGCCGGAAATCCAGTCATGCCCGTAACCGCCGATCAGATCATCATCCTGGCCATCACCGTAGAGGATATCCGGGCCCACCATCCCGTAAATAAAGTCGTCACCCGACTCACCATGGATTTCATCGGCAGCACCATTGTCATCTACGGCTGCAGGATCCAGATCAACCCCTCCGGGAGTGTAGTCCAGAAGGCGTGCCGCTCTCACTACAATTCCCTGAACCGGATCATAATCATCGTAGTTGAAACGGAGGAACTCTCCACTGTCGCCTCCATTGGTCCCGACCAGGCGATAAATGTTGCCATTATCGCCTAGAATCATGTCGGAATCACCAGCGTGAAGCTCGTTCACGGAGAGAGCGGATGCACCTGATGCACTTCCTGTTCCGAAGCCATCGTCGTTGCGACCGATCAACTCTCCGTTGTCCCCGAAGATGATGTCGGCGCCGTCGGGCCGCGCACTCAAGTCATTCAACTGGTAGAAGTCTGAGCTACCGCCAATGATATCGTCTTGTCCGAAGTTACCGAAGATGAGATCGTTTCCGCCATTACCCTCAATGTAGTCGTCGCCATCGTTGCTGTAATCAACGGACGCAGTGACCACCAGGAGCAGATCGGAACCTCTCCCAGCGCTCACATCAACTTGTGGATCATTTTCAACTATCCAGCCATCTGCATCGAAACGGTGATCAGCCATCCAAGCATCCCCTTGGATGGTATCGTTTCCGAGTTGTCCAAGGATGACATCATTGTCAGGGCCACCCGCGATGTAATCATTACCAAAGGTATTTGGCAGAGGCGTGAATGAGTGGTCAAAGAGCGCAACATCACGGGCATCCAAGCCACTTCCCGAAGGATCGTTCTGGTGAACAGCCGTGACCTGGTCAAAGGCATCCTCGCCGTAGATAATGGTTCCTAGCAAGGCCCGCATCCGAGGATCAACCGCATCGCCCTGTCGCAGGATACTCGCGTTATCACCGGCAATCACATCGCGGTCAGCCTCGAGGCTTGGAGGACCAGTCAGGCCGTCGAGGCCGCTCGCGCCACCGGCAAGATCGGATCCACCATCAATGCGGTCATTGCCGTCATGACCTTCTGCCACATTGTGGCCACCAATAATGTCGTCACTATCATTACCTCCGTAGATGGAGTCATTACCTTGGCCGCCGATGACGATGTCCTCGCCATCCTCTCCGAAGATAATATCCGCACCCGTCTCATCATCCGGAGAGTAATCAGGGTCACCATCGTTGATCTCACTGTTTTGAGTGTCGATCGAGCTGAAGGTAAACGGATCTTGCAAGCCGGTGAGTCCATGGAAATCCAGACCGAGATAGCTCGCTCCACCGATGAGCGGCAGCGCACGAGCAACAACACCACCAAGCGCGGAACCATGATCTACCGCATTCAATCTTCCGTGATCACCGAAGACAAGGTCGTTGCCAGCGCCAGAGCGGATCTCGTCGTCGCCTGTGCCGCCGAAGATGAAGTCGTAGCCGGCACCGGTCTGGATCCGGTCGTTGCCACCGTTGTTCGGGTTCGTCGTGGAGACACGGTCGATGTCGGACGCGTTCGCGTCGTCCCCAAGACCGAAGCCAGCCTCAACCGGGTAGGTCCGCTCGGCGGCGGTCCAGTCGATGTAGCCATGATCACCAAGGACGATGTTGTCGCCGTCGCGCGGGAATCCGACCGTGCTGTTACGGCTGTAATTTTCACCCAGATTGGCGATAATGTCGTCGTCACCGAGGCCGCCGAGGAGGATGTCCTTGCCGCGACCGGTGGTGATCGTGTCGAAGCCGCCGAGTGTCGGGCTCACGGTCGTGACCAAGCCCAGCGTGATCGGTTGCGAGCTGAAGTTCGGCAAATTCTCGCCGGCGGCCAGAATTCGGCCGTTGTCGCCAAACACGAGGTTGTTGCCCTGACCAGCCAGAATGGTGTCACCCTCGGTGCCGGTCGATGCGAGTTCAGGCCTTAGGGTTTCGATACCGTCGATGCGGACGTCGCTGATGATTTCGCCGTCCTCGCCGCCAATGATGATGTCGTCGCCGTCACCAGTCTTGATCGTGTCAGTTCCTCCATCGGTCGTCTCTGTGCTCCAAACCCGGTCGATGTCCATGGCGTTCTGGTCGTCGCCCGGCAGCGTGCCGGCCAGCGGCGTGGTGGCATCGGCATAAACACGGCCCGCGTCGGCGGCGGTCCAGTCGAGGTAGCCGGAGTCGCCAATCACGATGTTGTTGGCGTCCGAGCCCAAGGCTGCAGGCACTAGGTTTTCGTCAAACCCGTATTCGCCGAAGTTCGCCACGATC